>JAFYLF010000091.1 GCA_017537195.1 Clostridia bacterium | reverse complement strand
GGTACAATCACGGTCAAATCATTTTGATATGCTTGGTTTTGTGGATTGTGCCAGTGTGATTTTCCTAAGGGTCTGGGATAAATTCTCTTGATTTGATTTCTTGCGTTTGAAATTGTGTCTAGATCAAGGGAACGCCATTTTTGGGTTTTAATAAATAATTGTACTAATTTTTTTGCGGGGGGGGTACGTTTTATTAGCTCGATAACAATTTGATTTATAGTCATTTTATAACCCTTTCAACATTTCTTCAACCGCTTGTACGGTTTTTTCTTTACTGAAATAACCGCCGCGTAATTTTGCTTGGGTGCGGTAATGCAGTAGTAATTCTTTGTCGGAGAGCATCTTTTTCATTCCTTCATATATGCCCTCTTCGCTATTTTCGACGACGATACCGTATTCGTTATTTTCACCTAAAAGCTCCTTTGCGCCTGAACAGTCGGTGCTTACCACGGGCGTTCCCACAACAAGCGCCTCGGTAACGGCGGTTGAAAAGCCCTCTCTTCTGGACGAGCAAACATATAAATCACAATTTGCGACATATTTATATGGGTTTTCGTCAAAACCTAACAAAATAAAAGTGTCTTGCAAGCTGTATTTTTCGATTTGCTTTTCTAAAAATGTTTTTTCTTCGCCAATACCGAGAATATATATACGGTGATACAATTTTTCATCAAGCAAGCGTCTATGAACGTTTAGCAATCTATCAAAGCCTTTGGTTTTCATAAGTTTAGCAACCGAGCAAACAGAGGGGGTATTGCCTGTTATAAAATGCTCATTATCTACAGGAAGTAATGCTTTTTGTAAAATCTGTTCGGTTTCATTTGTATTATATAATATTTCAACATCAAGGTCTAATCCGATTTGGTTTAAAAAGCAGTCTTTCACATTGTTTGAAACGGCTATAACTTTATCGAAACTGTTATAGGCCGTTTTGGCTTCTTCTATAGAACGAAAGCCTTGTGAGGCCAAAGCAGGTGTATTTAATTCAATATGTAACCAAGCTATTTTTTTGGTGTTTTTATCGGTGCAACCGCTTAAGATTCGACTTGTTGGACCTTCTAAATAAGAAATAGCGTAATCGTAATTTTCTTCTACAATTAAATTCCACCAAAATTGAGGTTTAAAAAGTTTGAATAAAAAACTGTTGCCCCGAAACTCGAAAGGCAAGAAACTTCTATATTTTATATGGCTTGATAAACTTTTTTTATGAACACCAACGTCAAACAAGGTTTGCACAGTAATGTCATAGTTGTTTTTGTTTAAATTGTTCACTAAGTTTACAAGCACTTTTTCGGCGCCGCCGTGTTTTAAATTAGGAATTAAAAATAGTATTTTTTTCTTCATAATTCAGTTCTTCTTTTTGTGATGTAGGTATAAGTATAAACTTTGTGGCATAATGGATAATATTATACCTTTTAATAAATCTTTTATCAGAATGGGATAAAAATACCATTTCATATTTACTAGACGAAAACCCATCCATTGAACATAGACGGCCTTTAATCTAGTCGCAACGGTCCTTCTTTTACATGCCTTGCGGTCGTCTCGCATTTTATATAGTGGTTCGGGAAGGTTTGCGCCTTTAAATCCTGCGGCATATAGTTTGTACCATAGATTGCAGTCTTCGAATCGCAAAAAGGCTTTTTCTTCAGTATAACCACCAACCGTATCGTATGCAACTTTTCGTATCATTACGGGGGCATGGCAGAAACAAGGTGCATGAAAAACAAAATCTTGTATTTTTGGCTCTGATATTGCTGTGCCACGACCCCATTCTCCATTTTCATCGAAGTATATCATCGGGGAACTTACAAGAGCAAACTCAGGATGTGTGTTTAGAAATTCCACTTGTTTTTCGAAACGGTTTGGGAAGCAGAGATCGTCGCCATCCATACGGGCAATATATTCGCCTTTTGCATGAGCAAGACATTTATTTAATGTTTTGTTCAAACCCAGATTATTTTTATTTTTGATT
>JAFYLF010000090.1 GCA_017537195.1 Clostridia bacterium | reverse complement strand
TTACGGCTACCGCCTTCGGGATTAAATCCAACCGCAACAGCAATAGCCTCAAGCAAGGTTGATTTGCCCGTTCCGTTCTCACCGACTATAAATGTCACAGGTCTCTCAAAAGTAAGCCGTTCCATTTTGGCAAGGTGCTTTATAACAGGTAATCCGCAAAGATACGAGGATTTGGGCGGCAATCTGTTCAGTTCAATACCCTTTAAATAATTCATCAAACCACTTCCACCTGCACGGCTCTCATAGCATCGAGCGCGGTATTATGGGACAAAGGTGTTACACCTGCACAGCCCTTAGAATCGACAATCAACGGTATTTCAGGAAAAAAGGTTTTGACCGTCATAACGTTTGATATAACACATATATCGGTACAAAGTCCCACAAAGGTGATGCTCTCTATTTCCTCTTCCCTGTCGAGCACGTCAATAAGCTCGGTCGAACCGAAGGTTATCTTATCAATAGCCTCGGTTTTACGCAATGCATCAAGACTTTTATGTATCTGCCAACCGTCGGTGTCCTTTACACAATGCTTTACAGGCAAATTATGGCCCTCTTGAGTATCCAAATAATCCTCAAAATGAGTATCTCTTGTAAAATACACCTTGCCGTCAAAACTCTTTATCTTTTGTTCTACATAAGGAACGATCTTAACCGCTTCGGCACTGCCCAAAACTCCATCAATAAAATCATTCTGCATATCGACTACGACAAGTATT
Organism: Clostridia bacterium; assembly: GCA_017537195.1. GTDB lineage: Bacteria > Bacillota > Clostridia > Oscillospirales > Acutalibacteraceae > UBA737. Next base: position 942 of record JAFYLF010000090.1, on the reverse strand, counting down.
TTCATAAAAGTCCCCTCTTCTTCAGATTGTTACATATATTATACACCACTGTTTTCCGTTTCTCAACAAAAAAGTGCTCGGATTACTCCGAGCACCAAAAATTCATGACAATTTATTGTTCATTTTACGGCTGACGGCCTTGATCGAGAGCACGACGATCACCCACACAACAAAATAGACAACAACGAATACCGCTGTAAAGATAAGCACCACATTTATATCGAACGGTATCCACGAATTAATAAGATAACACAAAACGTATGCTAGATAAAGTGTCGAAAAATGGCACAAAAGCGATTTCATTAACGGCCAATGATCTATTTGATTGAAAACGCTGGCTCCGGCATGAACGAATGCCAACAAATAAATAGACACGATGGAGGTAAATACCTCAACACCGTTTAAAGTGAAGCCTTCAACCGTCTTTGACAAAATTAAATAAATAATACCGACAACTACAGGGCCGAATCCCGCAAACATTAAACCTCTTTTAAAAAACTCTTTTACATAATTTTTCATAATCACAACCTTAACCTTTCCTTTATAGTCTTCAAATTTCTTCTTGAAACGTAATCAACGTGCCCGTTTTTAAAAACAACCTTTAAAGAGCCTGCCACCGTCATATCAAACTTTTTTATTTTACTGATATTGGCAATACAGGACTGATTGATTTTTATAAATTGAGAGCCCAAACGCTCTTCAATTATATATAGGCGTTGTTTTAATACGAGCCTTTGGTTTTCCAAAACCGCCAACACTTTATTGTTTTCTACAATGAAACAAAACACATCTTCTGTATCAAGCACAATGGCTTCTCCGTCTTTAAATCCAACGAGCAGGTCATCACTATGCACAAGTCGCTCGATTTTTTCAACTAGCTCGGTTCGCTTTCTGCAGTGTATAACAACCTCTTCCTGCTCAACTTCACCGATTATTACAGTA
>JAFYLF010000089.1 GCA_017537195.1 Clostridia bacterium | reverse complement strand
ACCGTTAAGGTTCACGTTCGCATTAAGGAAGGCGAAAAGGAAAGAATTCAGGTTTTCGAAGGCACTGTTATTGCTAAAAACAACAGCGGCATTGCTGAAACCTTTACTGTTCGCCGTGTATCTTATGGTGTTGGCGTTGAACGTGTATTCCCTGTACATTCACCTTCAGTTGCTAAGGTTGAACTCGTACGCAAGGGTCAGGTTCGCAGAGCAAAACTTTACTATCTCCGTAATAGAGTTGGTAAGGCTGCAAAGGTTAAAGAAAAGATTTAATCTTAAAGGGGGACAGGTTGGAAAACTTGTCCCCTTAATTTTTAAGTAAAAGTCGGGTAATGATATGAAAAACAATAACAACGATAACATTGTTACTACGCAAGTCACCGAAATAAAAACCAAAGAGACTTTTTCGTTCAAAAAAGAGTTTTTCGAATGGTTTGATGTTGTTGCGGTAGCGCTTATAACAGTAATAATTCTTTTTGGTTTTGTTTTCAGGGTTGCTATTATTTCGGGTAATTCTATGCTTAACACCTTAAAAGGTGGGGAATTTGTAGTAATGACTAACCTTTTTTATGAACCAAAGAGGGGAGATATTGTTGTGGTATCACGCAATACCTTTAATTCGGCTGAAGATATAACCGAGGGAAAGGGACCTATAATAAAGCGTGTTATTGCAACCGAAAATCAAACGGTGGATATCGACTTTCAAAAAGGCATAGTTTATGTTGACGGTGTTGCTTTAAAGGAAGATTATATAAGCACTCCTACTACTCAAAAACGAGATGTGGACTTTCCGGTAACTGTACCGAAGGGACATATTTTTGTGCTAGGTGATAACAGAGAAGTTTCTCTCGATAGCCGTTCTTCGAGCATAGGCAATAACGGAATGATTGATAAAAGATATGTGTTAGGACACGCAGTCTTCAGATTTTTACCTCTTGATAAAATGGGAAGTCTTACTGACAAATAATTCCGAATGGAAGATGTAAATGGATAATAAACAAAATATACAATGGTTCCCCGGGCATATGGCAAAAACCAAGCGGAAAATTAAAGAGATTTTACCGCTTATTGATGCTGTGGCAGAGGTGGTTGATGCCCGTATTCCGTATAGTAGCCGAAACCCTGATTTAAAGGAAATTATTGAAAATAAACCGCATATAATTTTGCTTAATAAGTGTGATATGGCGGATAATCGCATCACAAAAGAGTGGATAGAATATTATAGGAAAAACGGAATTTCGGCTATCGCACTTGACTGCAAAAGCGGTAAAGGGATAAACCAGTTTAAAGATACCGTTAAAACCGCCTTGGCGTATAAGCTTGAAGCCTATAGAGAAAAAGGAATGGTCGGCAAACCGCTTCGTGTGATGGTAGTGGGAATTCCCAATGTTGGCAAGTCTTCTTTTATAAACAAAATTGCGGGTAGAACCAAAGCAAAAGCGGAAAACCGCCCAGGTGTTACACGAGGTAATCAGTGGTTTACTATTGATAAGCAGTTAGAACTTTTGGATACCCCTGGTGTTTTGTGGCCCAAGTTTGATGACCAGACTGTAGGGGAAAGACTTGCCTTTACGGGAGCGGTTAAGGATAATATCCTTGATACTGAGCTGTTGGCTATACGTCTGCTTGAAATTTTATCGGAAAATTATTGTGAGCTTTTGACTGCACGCTATGGTGAGCTTGATTTTACGCTTGATAGCTATGAGCTTTTGTGCCAAATCGGCAAAAGGCGAGGAATGGTTATCCGTGGCGGTGAAACCGATACCGAGAGAGCGGCAAATATGCTACTGGAAGAATACCGAAACCAAAAAATCGGTAATATTTCTTTGGAAAGGGTAGAAAAAGATGCCTGACTATAGTTTTGAACAAGCCGCTCTGGACAGCGGCTTTAAACACATTTGCGGTGTTGATGAGGCGGGGCGTGGACCTTTGGCGGGGCCTGTTTGCGCAGCGGCGGTAATACTGCCTGAAAACTGCGAAATCGAAGGACTTAACGATTCTAAAAAGTTAAGCGAAAAGAAACGAGAAGCCCTTTTTGATGTTATAATCGAAAAAGCGGTAGATTATCATATCGCCTTCGGTACTTTGGAAGAAATCGAAGAGCACAACATTTTAAATGCTACATATTTCGCTATGAACAGGGCGATAAACGGACTAAAAAAAGTCGATTTTGCGCTTATTGACGGCAACCGAATTCCAACAGATATCAAGGTGCAGTGCGCTACTGTTGTAAAAGGTGATTCAAAGTCAATGTCCATTGCGGCGGCATCAATTCTCGCCAAAGTAACCCGTGACCGCCTGCTTTTAGAGTATGATGAAAAGTATCCGCTTTACGAATTTAAAAAGCATAAGGGATACGGCACAAAATTGCATACCGACCTTATAAAGCAATACGGACCTTGCGAAATTCACAGGCTCTCTTTTCTTAAGAATATTTTAGGTGACAAGTAATGAATATCGGGAAAACTGGCGCCGAGGGTGAAAAAAGGGTTGCAAATTATTTGCGAAAGAAAGGCTTTGCAATTGTAAACCGCAATTTTCAGTCAAAATATGGCGAAGTGGATATTATCGCTGAGAATGACGAGTATATTTTATTTGTCGAAGTCAAAACCCGAAAAGAGAACAGTCTTGTGTCGGGAATAGAAGCGGTGGACGCCTTTAAACAAAGGCGAATAATACTTACGGCTAACGATTATATTGCTAAAACCGACTGCCAAAAACAGCCACGTTTTGATATTGCTGAGGTGACAACCTTCCAAAAATCAGAAGGTGGTATGGGATATCGGCTTCATTATATCGAAAACGCTTGGTAAAAGGTTTGACAAATGGGGATTTTAAGGCTAAAATAGATAAGAAGCCCCCGAAAGGAAAGATTTTATGAATTATATAAGTACAAGAGACAAATCTATAAAGGCAACTGCCGCACAGGCAATCTCTCAGGGTATATCGGTTGAGGGCGGACTTTTCGTGCCCGATACTTTCCCTGTTTTAAATGAAAAGGATTTTGCTGAAATTGCAAAACTTGACTATGTGGGCAGAGCAAAATACATACTTAAAAACTTCCTTAACGATTTTACCGAGGAAGAGGTAGATTATTGTGTTAAGGGCGCATATACAGGCAGTTTCGATAACGAACAGCCCGCTCCCATTTCGCTTGTGGGCAAGAATGCGAATATTCTCGAATTATGGCACGGACCAACCTGCGCTTTCAAGGATTTGGCGCTTCAACTTTTGCCATATCTTTTGACAACCTCTGCTAAAAAGGTTTCAAACGGCAAAAAGATTGTAATTCTTGTTGCAACCTCGGGCGATACAGGTAAAGCCGCTTTGGAAGGTTTTTGCGATGTAGAAGATACCGAAATTTTGGTGTTCTACCCAAGCGACGGCGTAAGCCCGATGCAGAAGTTACAAATGGATTCCCAAAAAGGTGAGAATGTTCATGTTTGTGCTATAAAGGGTAATTTTGACGATGCGCAGACAGGTGTTAAAAAGATTTTTACCGATAATTCGGTCAAGAAAGTTTTAGAAGAAAACAATATGCAGTTTTCTTCTGCAAACTCAATAAACTGGGGCAGACTGGCACCTCAAATCGTTTATTACATCTCGGCTTATTGCGATATGCTCTCCCGTGGGGAAGATTTAAAGGACGGTTTTAACATCGTTGTTCCCACAGGCAACTTCGGCAACATTCTTGCGGCTTATTATGCCAAGAAAATGGGTGTGCCTGTAAATAAACTTATTTGCGCTTCAAACGCCAACAATGTGCTTACCGATTTTATAAATACAGGTAAATATGACCGTAATCGCTCTTTCTTTACCACGATTTCTCCATCGATGGATATTCTCATATCTTCGAACCTTGAAAGAATGCTTTTTGAATTGTCTGAAAACAACGATAAGGCAGTGGCAAAAATGCAAAACGATTTATCCGAGAGCGGAACATTTACTGTAAGTCAAGAAATCAAAACCAAAATGAATGAACTATTTTGGGGCGGTTGCTGTGACGATAAGGCAACGCTTGAAACAATTAAAGAATTGTTCCAAGAATACGGTTATCTTTGTGATACCCACACCGCAGTTGCTATGAATGTTTATAAGCAATATGTAGAAACTACAGGTGATGACAGGGCGACTGTTATTGCTTCAACCGCATCACCCTACAAGTTTGCAAACAGCGTTTTGTCGGCTGTGAGCGATAAAAAGAGCGACAGTGAATTCGATACAGTTCGCCTTTTGTCAGAAGAAACAAAAACCGAAATTCCCGATCCTATAAAGGCGCTTGAGAATGCTCAGGTACGCTTTAAAGAAATCTGCGAAAAGGAAGACATGTTAGAATCGGTTTATAAGGCACTTGGAATTTAATAATTCCGCATTCCGCATTGAAAAAAGCCACTGAAAAGTGGCTTTTTAGTTCGAGAAGATTATCTAGATTCAAATGTGTCACAGCAGGTATCTCTTACAGTTGTTGCTGTGCTGTTACCAACCTGAATTTTACCTGCTGAACAGGTGTCATTTTCGGCGTGGTGAATACAGTTTTTAACATTACAAGAGATACAATAGTTAGTTTCGCATTTATTTTCCATCACATAATCATCCTTTCTGACCTTTAGGTCACGATTAGTTTGTGCAAAATTTTTAAAAATATGTAGGAGGGAGAAAATGAGTATTTTTGCAATTTCCGATTTGCATTTGTCTTTCGGGACAAATAAGCCGATGGATATTTTTCGCGGTTGGGATAATCATACCGATAGGCTTTTGGCTAATTGGAACCGGCTTGTAAAACAGACGGATACGGTTATTCTCCCCGGCGACTTATCTTGGGCGCTAAAGCTCGAAGACACAAAGGCCGATTTTGAGTTTTTAAAAAAATTAAACGGCAAAAAGGTGATTTTAAAGGGTAATCACGATTTATGGTGGTCAACAGTCAAGAAACTTCGTGAATTTTTTGCGGAAAACCAAATTGACGATGTTGAAATTTTGTTTAACAATACCGTTATTGCCGAAAATTACGCAATAGCAGGTACTCGCGGTTGGTTCTATGATGCGGCGGCTGACGATAAGATTATAGCAAGAGAAGTAGGCCGACTCGAGAAATCTATTTCGGAAGCTGAAAAAACAGGACTTCCTATATTATTGTTTTTACATTATCCGCCCGTCTATGCAAATGAGGTTTGCCGGGAGATTTTCGATTTGATAAAGTCGCACGGAATAAAAACGGTTTATCACGGGCATATTCACGGAAGTGGCTTTAATAATGCTGTAAAAGAGTTTGAGGGTGTCGAATTTCGGTTAATTTCCTGTGATTGCATTGATTTCACACCCCTTTTTATAGCGTAAATAACAAAATTTAAAGTTTTTTAAAAATATAGTAGAAAAATTTTTCCAAGTGTGGTATAATATCTTGAAATGAAAATGGCATACTATGCGGAGGTATAAAAATGAGTTTAAAAGAAACAAAAAAACTTGGCGCTAACAGATACGAGCTTGAAATCGTAATCGATGCGCAGAAATTCTCGGAAGCTATTAAAGAGGCTTACAACCAGCAAAAAGATAAAATAAATATCCCCGGCTTTAGAAAGGGTAAAGCTCCTTATGCTATGGTTATGAAGATGTACGGCGAAGAAGCTTTCTTTGAAGAAGCTCTTAACATTCTTTATCCCGATGCTGTGGATGAAGCAATTAAGGAATCCGGTCTTAAGGTAATCAACGACAAGATGGATTTCGATATGGTTTCTATCTCTAAAGAAGAGGGTGTTGACTTCAAGGTTGCAGTTACCACCTATCCTGAAATTGAAATCGGCGAATATAAGGGACTTAAGGCTGAAAAGGTTATCGCTAAAGTAGAAGACAGCGAAATCGAAGCACAAATTAAGGCTATGGCAGAGCGCAACTCTCGTATGGTTTCTGTTGAAGACAGAGCAGCAGCTATGGGCGACAGCGTTGTTATCGACTTTGAAGGCTTTAAAGATGGCGTAGCATTCGATGGCGGCAAAGCAGAGGGCCACACACTTGAACTCGGTTCGGGCGCATTTATCCCCGGCTTTGAGGAACAAATCGTTGGCAAGAATATCGGTGACGAATTTGAAATTAATGTAACCTTCCCCGAAGAATACGGCGCAGAAGACCTTGCAGGCAAGGAAGTAGTATTCAAGATTAAATTACACGAAATCAAGCTTCGTGAACTCCCTGAAATCGACGACGAATTTGCAAAGGATGTCAGTGAATTTGACACTCTTAACGCTTTAAAGGCTGACCTTAAAGAAAAGGCTCTCGCTCAAAAGACAAAGATTGCTGAAGAAGACGCTGAAAATGATTTGGTACAACAGATTGTTGACAGCATTAAGGGTGAAATCCCCGAAGCAATGTATGAGAGCCGCTTAAATCAAAGCGTTGAAGAATTCGCTTACCGTTTACAGATGCAAGGCTTGGATTTACAAACATATCTTAAGTATTCAAATACTTCAATGGATGATTTCAAGGCTACCTTCCGTCCACAAGCTGAAGGTCAGGTTAAGTTCCGTTTAGCGCTTGAAAAGATTGAAGCCAGCGAAGAAGATTTAAACGCTCGTTTCGAAGAAATGGCTAAGCAGTATAATATGGAAGTTGATGCTGTGAAGAAGGCAATCCCTGCCGAAGAATTGGCAAAGGATGTTGCAGTTGGCAAGGCTATTGACCTTGTTAAAGAGAACGCAGTTATCACTGAAGTAGAAAAGAAGACCGAGAAAAAGGCTCCTGCAAAAAAAGCATCTACTGCAAAGAAAACCACAACAAAAAAGACAACTGCTAAAAAGGCAGAAAAGACAGAAGAATAATTGATTAGAATTTTTTCGATTAGTTAATAATACGGTATATGGGTGCCGGCACTAACGGTGCCGCACCCATTTGCTTTTTTAAAGTATTTAAAGGAGATAATTTTATGAGTTTAGTACCTTATGTTTTGGAGCAAACAAGCCGCGGTGAGCGTTCTTACGATATTTTTTCACGCTTACTTAACGACCGCATCATTATGCTTAACGAAGAGGTTAACAACACAACCGCAAGCATTGTTATCGCACAAATGCTTTATCTTGAAGGTCAGGACCCTGATAAAGATATCAATTTCTACATCAATAGCCCCGGCGGTTCGGTAACTGCAGGTATGGCGATTTACGATACAATGCAATATATCAAGTGCGATGTCAGCACTATTTGTATGGGTATGGCTGCAAGTATGGGTGCATTCCTTTTATCCGCAGGTGCAAAGGGCAAGAGATACGCTCTCCCCAACAGCGAAATAATGATTCATCAGCCTTTAGGCGGTACTCAAGGTCAGGCAACCGAAATTTTAATTCACGCAAAGCACATCGAAAAAACACGTGCGAACTTGAATAAGATTTTGGCTGAAAATACAGGTAAATCTTTGGAAGAAATACAGAGAGATACCGAGCGTGACAACTTTATGTCAGCTCACGAGGCTTTGGAATACGGCCTTATCGATAAAGTAATTACAAAGAGGTAAAATAATGCCTAAAAATAATGATATGGAAATTTGCTGTTCTTTTTGCGGCAAATCGCAAGACGAAGTAACCCGTCTTGTAGAGGGCCCCGGCGTTTACATTTGCGATAGATGTATCGAATTTTGCAGTACATTGCTTTTTGATGATGAAATGCCTGCTAAAAAACGCCAAAAGAAGAGTGAAAAGAAAGAATTTGTTCTTCCGAAACCACAGGAAATTAAGGAAAAGTTAGACCAATATGTAATCGGTCAGGACGATGCCAAGAAAACCCTTGCAGTTGCGGTTTACAACCATTACAAGAGAATTTTCAAGAATGAAAACAGCGAGGTTGAGCTTGGAAAGAGTAATGTTTTAATGCTCGGTCCCACAGGTGTGGGCAAAACCTTATTGGCGCAAACCTTGGCAAAAATCCTTGATGTGCCGATTGCTATTACCGATGCTACAACCTTGACCGAAGCGGGATATGTGGGCGAAGATGTTGAGAATATTCTTTTGCGCCTTATCCAAGCGGCTGATTATGATATCGAAAAAGCGCAACGCGGTATTATTTATGTCGATGAGATTGATAAAATTGCCCGCAAAAGCGAAAATGCCTCCATCACACGTGATGTAAGCGGTGAAGGTGTTCAGCAGGCGCTTCTTAAAATTCTTGAGGGTACTGTTTCAAATGTTCCGCCCCAAGGTGGCAGAAAGCATCCCCAACAGGAATTTATCCAGATTGATACTACCAATATTCTGTTTATTTGCGCGGGCGCATTTGACGGAATTGAAAAGGTTATTGAACGCCGTATTGGCGGTAGTAGTTTAGGCTTCGGCGCTGATGTTAAGTCGCCTAAAAGCAAGGAATCGGAAGCGTTAAGCACTAAAGCTACCCACCAAGACCTTGTAAAATTCGGTATTATTCCCGAACTTGTGGGAAGAATGCCTGTAATCACAGCGCTTAACGGTATGGATAAGGAAACCTTGGTTCGCATTATGTTAGAACCCAAAAATTCCATTGTCAAGCAATACGAAACCCTTTTCGCACTCGACGGTGTTGAACTTAAATTCGAGAAAAAGGCCTTGGAAAAAATCGCCGAGCTTACAATTGAGCGTAAAACAGGTGCCAGAGGACTTCGTTCTATAATCGAAAATGTGTTGCAACCGCTTATGTTCGAAACCCCATCGGATAATACTATTAAGAAAATCACAATCACCGCTAAAACTGTTGAAAGCGGAGAAGCGAAAATAGAACGCTAAAATATTTAAAACCCCGTGAATTCACGGGGTTTTTGTTATGCATTCCAATATTTGCGGTCAAGACTTCTGAAAGATATTGCCGAGAAAATGTGCTGTTTTTCTATAATTTCACTGCCGTCAAGGTCGGCAATAGTACGGGCAACCTTTAAAATTCGGTCATAGGCTCGTGCCGACATTCCAAGCCGTTCAAACGAAAGCTCCAAATATTTTGAAGCATCATCGGTGAGCTTACAGAATTTTTTGAGCAGGTCGGGAGTCAGCATTGCGTTGCAGGTAATACCTGTGCCTTGGTAACGCTCTTGCTGAATTTTACGTGCCTTATTAACCCTTTCTTTGATTTGCGCCGAGCTTTCTTCGTATGTATTTGAACTTAACGCCGCATAATCAACGGGTGGCACCTCAACATGCAAATCAATGCGGTCAAGCATGGGACCTGAAATTTTACCGAGATATCTATGCACCGCCTGCGCCGAACAGGTACAGGCTTTGGTTGGATGACCGAAAAATCCGCAAGGGCAGGGGTTCATGGCGGCAACCAGCATAATATTGCTTGGATATGTAAGGGTGCCGGCTACACGTGAAATGGTAACCTTGCCGTCTTCAATCGGTTGGCGAAGCGCCTCCATAACATCACGGCGGAATTCGGGCAATTCGTCAAGGAAAAGTACGCCGTTGTGAGCGAGTGAGATTTCACCCGGCTTTGGAACTGTACCGCCACCCGAAATACCCGCAACCGAAACAGTATGGTGGGGTGAGCGGAAGGGACGAACCGATACAAAAGGATTTTTATTATCAAGAATACCCGCTATTGAATGAATTTTGGTGGTTTCAATAGATTCTTCAAAGGTCATATCGGGTAAAATACCCGGAAGCCTTTTTGCAAGCATACTCTTACCAGCGCCTGGGGGCCCCACCAAAATTATGTTATGGTTTCCCGCAGCGGCAATTTCCATTGCCTTTTTGGCGGCAATTTGCCCTTTGACATCGCTGAAATCGGGAACTCGTATATTATCGGCGGTAGCAGTTGGGGTTATGGGTTGCTTATCAATTGGCTTTTCGCCAGTTAAGTGAGCGATGATTTGTTTTATATTCTCTACAGGGTAAACATTTATGCCTTCAACAACGGCGGCTTCTATAGCATTTTCTTTGGGCACAAAAATGTTTTCTATGCCGTTTTCCTTGGCGGTAATTGTCATGGCTAAAACACCGGTTACTCCTCGCAAAATACCATCAAGCGCCACTTCGCCGATAGCTACACTTTTGCTCAAATCGGCTTTTAATTGGTCGGAAGCCTTCAAAATGGCAAGAAGTACGGGCAGGTCATAAACCGAGCCTTCTTTCTTGCGGTCGGCAGGGGCAAGGTTTACGGTGATTCTCGATACTGGGAATTTAAAACCGCAGTTTTTTATAGCGGCGCGAACACGGTCCCGTGATTCTTTTACTGCTGTATCGGGAAGACCTACAATATCAAAAGCAGGAAGTCCGTTCGAGATATCGGCTTCAATCTGTATCATATATGTCTGATAGCCGAATACACCGACACTTTGGGTTCTTGAAAACATAAATTCACCTACTTTGCAACATTGTTTTGTGTCTTACCATCTAAAAATGCGGCAATATTATCACACACAATACCTAAAAGGCGTTTACGGGTTGTAAGCGGCGCCCAACAGGTGTGCGGAGTTATTGTAATGTTTTTTGCGGTTTTTAAAATACAGTCTTTATTCATCGGTTCTTCTGTCAGAACATCAATGGCCGCACCTGAAAGTTTACCGCTTTCTAATGCATCAAAAAGCGCTTTTTCGTTAACAACACCGCCACGGGCAGTATTTATGAAATATGCGCCGTCTTTAAATTTTTCAAAGGTTTCGGCATTAAACATTTCGCGGCTTTGGTCGTTAAGCGGACAGTGAACCGATACAACATCGCTGTTTTGGAGTAAATAGTCAAGCGATACGAACTTGGGATTTTCTTCCCTTACGGTGCGGGTGTAAACAATAACATTCATACCAAGCGCTAACGCCACTTTTTCAACTGCTTTTGCAATACTGCCGTAACCGATTAAGCCAAGCGTTTTTCCCCATACTTCATCACTTGGAAAGACAAGCGGAGAAAAAACAGGCGACCTTTGCCAACCGCCGTTTTTAACAAAGGCATCATACTCGGAAATTTTGGTGTAAAAATTCAATATAAAGCCAATAACCTGTTGCGCAACTGCGTTGGTAGAATAACTTCCTGCGTTACAAACAACAATGCCTTTTTGTTGTGCGGTGGCGATATCAATATTATTATAACCCGTAGCAAAAAGCCCGATATACCGAAGTGTCGGGCTTTTATCCATAAGGGTTTTATCAATAATTGTCTTGTTGCAAAGTAAAATATCAGTATCGATAATTTCCTTTTCAAGCTCTTGGCGGCTTATAGCCTCATACTCGAAAACCTGACCGAATTTTTTAAAAACTTCAAGCGACAAATCACCGTTAGATTTTAGTGTTGCGCTGTCAGTTATCAGTATTTTCATCCTTGCGACTAACCTTTCTTTTTGTGCCGTCAGGCTCAACAATATATGTGTTTTCTAACTGACCGATAAGGCTTTGCTTAAAAGATTCGATATACTCTCGGCGGAGAATATACTGCTCTTTTTTCTCTTCTTCGGTAAGACCTTCCGCCTTTTGCTTTCTCGCCAAGGCGTTAATACGGTCGATTTTTTCTTGTGTCATATCAAAAGTCCTTTTTAAATTTCGTTTCTGCCTTCTAAAGCTCTAGCGAGTGTGAATTCGTCGGCATATTCGAGGTCACTTCCCACAGGAACACCATAAGCCAAACGGGTGACCTTTATGCTCATCGGTTTTACGAGGCGGGAAATATAGCTTGCGGTAGCTTCCCCTTCAACAGTGGGGTTGGTAGCCATAATAATTTCCCTAACTTCCTCGTTTGAAAGCCTTGTCATAAGTTCTTTTATGCGAAGACTGTCAGGGCCGATGCCATCCATAGGGGATATAACCCCGTGAAGAACATGGTAAAGCCCCGAATATTCACGTGTACGCTCAAAAGCCATAACATCCTTTGGTTCTGCCACAACGCAAATTACCGAGCGGTCACGGGTACTGTCGGAACAAATCGCACACTCGTCCATATCGGTAAAGCCTTGACAAGTTTTGCAAAAATGAATTTTCTTGCGGGCATTAATAAGCGCTTCGGCGAATTTTTCGGCTCTTTCGGGCGGTTGCTCTAAAATATTGTAAGCCAAGCGTTGAGCAGTCTTTTTTCCAATACCCGGAAGACGCTCAAACTGGGCTATGAGTTCATTTAACGGAACAATGTTATTATTAGCCATAATTAAAACATACCCGGAAGATTAAGTCCGCCTGTTATGGCGCCCATTTCTTCTTCACTTGTTTTTATAGCATTTTGTATAGCTTCATTAACAGCTACTGTTACAAGGTCTTCAAGCATTTCGCTGTCGTCGGGGTCAACAGCATCGGGGCTTATTTTTATGGATTTGATAAGGTGTTTGCCGTCAACAGTAACCTCAACTAAACCGCCGCCCGAAGTGGCTGTAAATTCTCTTTGCTCTAAATCTGCTTGAAGATTTTGCATATCCTCTTGCATTTTCTGGGCTTGGCGGAGCATCTGGTTCATATTGCCGCCACCGTTATTTGGAAGTCTTACTTTCATAATATATTCTCCTTATTGGTTGATATCTAAATTTTTAAGTTTATCCGCCAAAGATAATAGCGGGTCTTTCGCTTTTGCCTGTTTTTCGGCGCTATAAGGACCTAATTTGTAGGTCGCACCCAAAACCTGTTCGGCGGCTTTACGGATATGGTCTTTATATAAACCGTTTGCCGTCTTTATAAGGGTTCTGAACTGTGAGTTTTTAGCGTCTATCAAAAGGTAGTCGCCTTTTATATAAGCCGAAGACTCACCTAAAACGCCTGCGATAAGCGGACAAGTAGTCTTTAAAATATCGAGAATTTCGTTCCAGTTGTCAACTTTTGCGATACCGTCAGTCGAGGGAGCGGTTGGTTCTTTTTCGGGGGTTGCTATCTCTTCGCTTTCTTCTGGTGGTTCGGGGAGCGGAATTTCGTCAGGTTCTTCCAAAACGGAAGTTTCTACCACCGGTTTTGGTGTAGATGCAACTGACTTTTTAACAGGTCTTATATTGCCGTTTTCCAAAGCAGAAATGCGTCTTTCCAAGGCGGCAATATCAACTGAAATTTCGGGGTTGCAGAGTTTTATGACAGCCATTTCCATTTCACATCTGCGGTTACCGCTTTGCATAAGCGCTGTCGAGCTTTGCAAACAGTTAAGGGTGAAAATGATATCTTTAATATCATAATCCTTTGCCTGATTTTCCAAAGCTTCAAGCCGTTTTGTTGAGCAAACAATGGGGCGAGAGCCTTTCTTTACTGTTTTAATAATCATTAAATCACGGTAGTGGGAAATAAGCTCAGACAAAAGACGGAGCATATCAACCGACGAATTGTGAAGTTTATCAAGCATTAAAAGGGCGCTTTCAGTGTCTTTTTGTTTTATAAAATCCGCCAATTCTAAGAGGTAGTCGCTTCCCGCCATGGCGCAGACATTTTCAACTGTTGCTTCGTCAATATTTTGGTTTCCCGAAGCGCATAAATCGAGAATTGAAAGAGCGTCACGCATACCGCCGTCAGCCGCTGATGCTATAAGTGTTGCGGCCTCATCGGTGAGAGAAAGCCCTTCTTCTTTAGCAATAAACTGCAGTCTTTCGCAAATTTTTTCACTGTCTATTCGTCTGAAATCAAATCTCTGGCAACGGGAAAGAATGGTTGCGGGGAGCTTGTGAACCTCGGTTGTAGCGAGTATGAAAATAACATGGCTCGGCGGTTCTTCCAATGTTTTAAGCAGCGCATTGAAAGCGTTTATTGAAAGCATATGAACCTCGTCAATTATATACACACGGTATTTTGATGAGGCGGGGGCGAAAGCAATTTGCTCACGCAAAATTCTGATATCGTCAACACCGTTGTTGGATGCGGCGTCGATTTCCACAATGTCGGTATTCTCGCCCGACAGGAAAGAACGGCAGCTTTCACACTCAAGACAGGGGTTACCGTCCTTTAAATCGGTGCAGTTAACCGCATTTGCAAGAATTTTAGCGCAGGTGGTTTTACCCGTACCACGAGTACCTGTGAAAAGATAAGCATGGACAGTGGTTCCTTGCGCTAATTCGTTTTTAAGTGTTTCGGTTATGTGCTCTTGACCGTAAACATCCTTGAAGGTTTTAGGTCTGTATTTGCGGTATAAAGCCTGATAAGACATATTTTTACCTCTTTAATAAAAATTTGCGTATCCGAATGCACGAATGAGCCGATTTACTGCGGCGCACAGAATAATCTACTTAATGCTGCTCGGTTCCCCGCCTGACATGGTTCGTAGCATTCCGTCGCACAGGACCCGCCCATTCGCACATTCCGATACGCAATGCACTCTACGACAGTAATTTTAACATAAATTTCAATATTTTACAATAGTAAACATATAAATTGTTGAAAAATTTTTATATAATTGATATAATATAAATATATGTTAATTTATTTGGAGAATTTATTATATTATGAATACAGAAATTTGGGATATTCTCGATAGCGGCGGTCTGCCTACAGGCAAGACGGTTGTTCGTGGAAAGGGATTTTTAAAGCCGGGCGAATATCATTTGGTTGTGCATATTTGGATAGTATCGCCTGACGGTAAGCTGCTGCTTCAACGCCGCAGTGACCAAAAACAACTTATGCCTGGTGAATGGGCAGCAACCGGCGGCGCTGCTGTTTCGGGAGAGACATCTTTTGAGGCGGCAAGTCGCGAGTTGTTTGAAGAATTGGGTATTGAGTCGAGTGAGCAGACACTAAAAAAGATTTTGCGGCTTAAAAGGCGAAATTCACTTCTTGATGTATGGATGATAACCTCTGACACAGAAGTAGAAGGATTAAAACTTCAAAAATCCGAGGTTGCCGAAGCCAGATGGGTAACAGTGACAGAGCTTTATGATATGATTGACAAAAAAAGTTTTCACAACTACGGAAAAGAATATTTTAAAGAAGTTTTAAAGGCTATTGAAGAGAATAAAGGAGTAACTGTATGAGTTCGCAATTCCCCCAAAAAAGCTGTGCTTTATGTCATGCTTATTTATTTCCTGAAGATGATGTGGTATATTGCCCCGAATGTGGCGCTCCGCATCACAGGGAGTGTTATAACAGTATCGGAAAATGCGCACTTACCCAGTTTCACGGAACCGAAAATCAGTATGATAAAATAAAACAGCGAGAGCCCGAGTCCCAACAACCTGAAAAAGAAGAAGAACAACCCAATTTCGAGACACCCTTTGGCGCTTATTCACCCATTGATTTTTTAGGCGGTGTAAGACCTGATAGTTTTATAGATGATGGGGTTACCGCAAAGCAGGCGGCTACTTTTGTGTTTTCCAACACAATGCGATATATTCTGAAATTTGCAAAGTTTCAGGAAAACAAGAAAATTTCTTGGAATTTTATGGCGTTTTTATTTCCGAGCGGGTGGTTTTTGTCCCGTAAGATGTATAAAAACGGCATTATAGCAGCCGTGTTTGAAATTATTTCAACACTGCTTACAATTCCTTTTCAAAATACACTTTATAACCTTGGCATAACAGGGGTAATATATAATCCTGAGATGGTTGAAAAATTATCGCAAAATATAGATAAAATACCACCAAATGTGGTTTATGTGGCGTTAATTGGCGGTATTATAGCTTTGATTGTAAGTCTTATATCGGCGCTTTTGGGAGATTGGATTTATAAAAAGCATACAGTTAAAAGCATAAGAGAAATTGAGTCTTCTAGTGAGGATAAGCCCTTGGCTTACCGCAAAAAAGGCGGAGTTAATATTTTTATGTTCCTTTTGGGATATATGGCGATAAGATATATCCCTGCATTAATAGCAGCATTTATATAATGGGGTGATTTTATGAAAATCCGAAAAGCGATAATCCCTGCGGCAGGTCTTGGAACAAGAGTTTTGCCAGCGTCTAAATCTATGCCTAAAGAAATGCTTCCCATAGTGGATAAGCCCGCAATTCAGTATATAGTTGAAGAAGCGGTAAAGGCGGGAATTACTGATATTTTAATTATCACAAACCGTGGCAAAAGTATTATTGAAGACCATTTCGACCATTCTATAGAGCTTGAAAATATGCTCCATAAACGCGGAAGATACGATACCTTGGAAGAGCTTGATGTTCTGGCTAATTTGGCCAATATTTATTATCTTCGCCAAAAGGAAACCAGAGGTCTTGGTGACGCAGTGCTTCGTGCCCGTCAGTTTGTGGGTGACGAGCCGTTTGCCGTTTTATATGGTGATGACGTTATAATCGGAGAAGTGCCCGCTATAGCAGAGCTTATTGAAGCCTATGAGGCTTTTGGAAAGAGTGTTGTGGGTATTAAGGAAGTGCCCGATCATCTTGTTGTTAAATATTGTTCTTTGAAGGTCCAAAAAAACGGCGACAAAACCTATGCTGTCAGCGATATGATAGAAAAGCCATCTTTGGAAGAAAAGTTTTCTAACTTTTCAATCTTGGGAAGATGCATTTTAGAGCCTGAAATTTTTGATATTTTAGAGCGCACGCCTCTGGGCGCAGGTAATGAATTACAGCTCACTGACGCTATGAAGGAAATAGCGAAACTCAAAGGTATGACAGGTGTTGACTTTAGCGGTACCCGTTATGATATGGGCAATAAGTTCGGCATTTTAAAGGCTAATATTGAAGTGGGACTTTGTCACTCCGAAACAAAAGACGAGCTTCGCCAGTACATAAAGGATCTGGCTAAAGAATTATAATAAGAAACGGTGTAATTATGAAAAAATCAAAGGCGTTAAAAATCATTGGCATAGTGGCTTGTGTGCTTTTGAGTATATATCTTATTATAAGCGTGGTAGCAACATCTTTTTATTATTCCATAAAAGCCTTAACCAAGCCCGAAGCAGTCGCTGTTGTAATTCAGCAGGTGGACTATAAGCAAGTGTTTGATGCTAATCCGTTGGTTAAACAAATACTTGTGAAAAACGGTATAACAAGTGTTATGGCTGAAAATATTATAAAAAGTGAGCAGGGCGGAAAGATTATCGAGGCTTACACAAAAGAAATCGTCGAGATTTTTAAAAGCGCCCCAAAGGATAAAATAACCGATGCTTCTTATATTAAAGAACTTATATCTGATAATAAATTCAAGTTTGTAGAAATAGCCGAAAAGAACACCGAAGCCAAGTTAAGCCCAAAAGTTGTGGAAAAATTTATCGATAATCTATTAAAAGACGATGCGGTTATAGAAAAAACGATATCTGTTATAACGGAAATAAAGGATATTGTAAAGTCGGTTGAAACTTCCCGCACCGTCACAAACAACTTTTCGTTTTGGAGCATTATCTTAATTGTTATGGCGGTAATTGCGGTTGCTGTTATTATTATAATAATGCATAGCAACGGATTTTTACTGGTCGGTTTAGATTTCGCCGTAATTAGTATTATTCTGTGCATGGTTATTGCGTTCAGCAAAAGCAGTTTCATAAGTTTGTTGGCATTAGAAATTTCGGATTTTGGCGCACAAATTATTGAATCTGCCGTTTCTGTGAGTGTCGATAAAATTGAAGTAATTGTTATCGGTACAATAATTATGGCGGTTTTGTTCTCGGGTTTCTTCGTTGTGCTAAAACTTTTAAAGAAAAAGTACCAAAAAGGTCAATATATAGAAATAAAATAATAAAAAGGTTGCCAAACGGCAACCTTTTTATTATATTGTTCCTTTATAGAAAAGTCCGCGAGTGTATTTGCAGTCGGCGGATTTTTGCGTTTTATATGCTTTAATTACTTCTTCAACCCGTTCATTTGTTTCGTTGGTGAAGTAAAGAATTTGGAAGTCAAGACCTTTAAGGTCATTTTGCTTGTCACCGAGCCATAAAGGTACGGAATTTAGGAGTTCGCTGTAACCCATGCGGCAACGAACAGAAAATTTTGTACCCAGTCTATCGGTTAACACTCCCGCTTTATCGCAGTCTTTACATTCTTTGCCATTTTTTATAGGGCAGTTTTTAAAGAGCATAAGCGGAATGTGACCATAGGTTATAATTCCCTTTGGAATGGGTGAGTGAAGTCTGGCGATACTTTCATTTGTAAGTTCGGGGGATAGTATAACCGCCTTTGCCCCTATATTTTCGGCGGTAAGCGATGCTTCGCTGTTGTGAATATTAAGTCCCGTATCGGCAATAATTTTAAATCCGAGATTTTTTGCAATTTCTACTGCCGAAAGATTACCGCAAAGACAGGTGTCGACACCTTTTTCTTTGAAGTGCAAAAGTCTGTTAGTAAGTGCATTTTCGTTTATTATTCCACGTGGGATATCAATAATATTTATAATGTTTTCTATCGGCTCGAAGTCCTTTTCAAGTGGGAATATAATTGCCTTTATTCCGTTTAAGTCTTTTGGTATCTGGTCTTCGTTTTCAAGCCTTATTATCAAATCGGGTGTTTTAGTGCGGTCTGGGGGAGCGAGTTTTATATTGTAATTAATATATACTTTTTGTCGGTCACATTTAGCTCTCTCAAGGTTTAGCTTTTCACACGCCTGGCGCCTTAGGGCATTAAGCTCACTTGCAGGAACAAAAAGTCCGTCATGGAAATTTATACCGCCACCCTCCAAAAGATAGGGGGTATCGCCGAATTTTGTAAGGCTTTTCCATGCATCATCATAACTTATCGCTTTTGTTTTAGCCTTTTGTGGAATATCTCCCGTAGCGGTAACGGTGTTTTCACCGTCCGATAGGGTGAGGGATATCGGCTCATTTTCTCTTATAGTGGCTTTTACACTAACCTTAACGCTTTTATATTCTTTTCTATAAAGCTCGTGCAAAATAGGGAACGCCTTGTCGGCGGAAATCACATCTTCTTTGGTTCGGATACCGAACATATCCTTGCCTAATTTGTTTTCGAGATATCCTGCGGTAAACCCTGAACGTGAGAAGACATTTTTAAGGGTTTCGTTTAAATCTTTATCGACAATTCCGTTTATAAGAGCATCCTTACAAGCCTTTGTGGCGGCGGCAACATATTCGGGGCGCTTCATTCTGCCCTCAATTTTAAAGGAACGCACACCTATTTCGTAAAGGCGTGGAATATACTCTATAAGGGATAAATCTTTAAGACTCAAATCATACCCTGTGCCGTTTTCTGCGGCAAAGGGAAGACGACAAGGCCCTGCGCATAGGCCTCGGTTACCACTTCGAGAACCTAAAAAAGCCGAAAGTAAGCATTGACCTGACATACTCATACAAAGTGCGCCGTGAACAAAAACTTCAACCGTAATATCATACTTTTGCGCCTCTTTACAAAAGGCGGCAAGTTCTTCGAAAGACATTTCGCGTGCAACTACAACCTGCTTAAAGCCAAGTTCTTTTAAAAGTGGGAGACAAGCGGGGGAATGTACGCTCATTTGTGTTGAGGCGTGAAGCGCAAGGTCGGGAATTTGTTTATGTAAAACACTCGCAAGTCCTAAATCTTGAACAATAATTCCGTCAATACCGGCATTGTAAGCATTAACTGCAAGATTTACTGCATCTGAAAATTCACTGTCTTTTATTAAAATATTAAGGGTGAGATATACCTTGACACCTCTTATATGGCAATATTCTATTGTAGAAGAAAGTTCGGTTATATCGAAATTTTCGGCATTTCGTCTGGCAGAAAAATCCTTAGCTCCAAGGTATATGGCATCAGCACCGCTTCTTACAGCGGCGTAAAGCATTTCCTTTGAACCTACTGGGGATAGAATTTCACCTTTAAAACTCTCGGGCATCAAATTTCACCTCTACTACATAATACATTAAATTAGAGAAAAAGAAAAGTCTTTTTTCTTTACAAACCAAATAATAAATATTATAATATGTATAGTTAATTTCAAAAGGAATGATAATATGAAATATTTGGTTTTATTATGCGACGGTATGGCGGATACGCCCAATGCGGCTCTCGGCGGCAAAACTCCAATGGAACTCGCCCACAAGCCTTTAATGGATAAATTAGCATCAACTTCGGTAGTTGGTATGTGCCGTACTGTAGGCGTGGGGTTAAAGCCTGGTAGCGATGTTGCTAATCTTTCAGTTATGGGTTATGACCCTTATGTTTGCTATACTGGTCGCTCACCTTTGGAGGCGGCTTCTATCGGGGTTGACCTTAAAGATAGCGATGTTGCGCTTCGCTGTAATATTGTCACGCTCTCGGATGAAGAAAATTATGCTGACAAGACAATGGTTGATTACTGCGCAGGGGATATCTCCACCAAAGAGGCTCACGAAATCATAAAAACTATTGACGAGAAGCTCGGCAACGAGATATATAAGTTCTACGGTGGTGTAAGTTATCGTCATTGCTTGGTATGGGATAACGGCACAACCGAGCTTGGCAATATGACACCCCCTCACGATATAAGCGGTAGGGTTATCGGTGAATATTTAAGCGATAATGACAATGCAAAGCCGTTAATCGAGCTTATGAAGAAAAGCTACGGTATATTAAAGGACCACCCCGTAAATATTGAAAGACGAAAAAAAGGACTTAATGAAGCTAATTCAATCTGGCTTTGGGGTGAAGGTAGAAAACCGCAGCTCGAAGATTTTTATAAAAAGAACGGTGTTAAGGGTAGCGTTGTAAGTGCAGTCGATTTGCTTAAAGGTATTGGCATCTGTGCTAATATGGAAACTCCCGATGTCGAAAATGCGACGGGATACCTTGATACTAATTTTGAGGGCAAAGCACAGGCCGGTATAGATTCGTTTAAAAAGGGTTGCGATTTTGTCTATGTTCATATCGAAGCGCCTGATGAATGTGGTCACCGCGGAGAAGCAGAAAACAAGGTTAAAGCAATTGAGCTTATAGAAGAACGCGCCTTAAAGCCGTTGCTTTCTTATCTTG
Organism: Clostridia bacterium; assembly: GCA_017537195.1. Taxonomy (GTDB): domain Bacteria; phylum Bacillota; class Clostridia; order Oscillospirales; family Acutalibacteraceae; genus UBA737. The sequence continues at coordinate 15,566 of JAFYLF010000089.1, read as the reverse complement.
AAAACTGTGGGGAGGATTTTAAGATTTTAATTATGCCTGACCACCCAACACCGCTTGATACAAAGACACATTCAAGCGCACCCGTTCCCTTTATGATTTACGATAGCAGAAAGGTAGAAAATGGTGTAGAAGTATTTACCGAAAAGACTGCCGAAGCGTCGGGAATTTTTATAGAACACGGACCGAGTGTTTTGGATAAATTGCTCGAAAAATAAGGCAAAAAAATAACCGATAAATTTGCAAATTTAGTCATTATGTAAACCAAAACAACTATAAAAGTTTTTCAACTTATCCACCGATATTTCAACAATTTCAGGTGGACAAACACCTAAAAAGCGATGGTATAGCGTGATTTTTGTGGAAAACCATGTGGATAAGTTGGATAAACCGCAGTTTGTGTATAATCACAACAAAAAAATTATGTAAAGTATTTCGATAAATTTCGACAAAAATCAGGTCCCCCAGAAAGAGAACTTATGAAACGCACTAAACTTAAAGACAGAACACTTCCCAACTATACAAAAGGCGAAGAAATTTTTAATATGGTATCACATATCGCCGGTGGAGGATTAGGTGTAATTATAGCCACAATATGTATTGTAAAAGCCTTTTTGAATCACGATGCTTATCAGGTTGTAAGTGCCTTTATTTACGGATTTTCAATGATAATTCTTTATACAATGTCAAGCATTTACCATGGGCTTGTTCCTATTACCGCTAAAAAAGTTTTTCAGATTATCGACCATTGCGCCATCTTTGTTTTGATTGCAGGAACATATACGCCAATAGCACTCTGTTCTATAAGAGAATATAATACCGCACTCGGCTGGTGCCTTTTCGGCTTTGTATGGGCTATGTCGGCACTCGGTGTAACCCTTAATGCAATTGACCTTAAAAAATACACTCTCTTTTCAAATATTTGCTACATCGCAGTGGGTTGGTGTGTGATATTTATTATAAATCACACCATAAAAGCAGTTTCAATGACGGGCTTCTGGTGGCTTTTAGCCGGAGGTATCGCTTATACTATTGGCGCAGTGCTTTACGGAATTGCGGGTAAATGGGGAGTACGGTATGTTCATTCGGTGTTTCACTTATTTGTGATTCTCGGAAGCGTTTTGCAGTTTATTTGTATTATTTTATATGTATTAGTTTAAAAAACAGCAAATACTTAGGTTACATTTGTATAAAATATAAAAAGTTAAGAAATAATTAAAAAAAGGTTGCAATTTTGTAACCTTTTTGTTATAATATGAACTGTAATTGTTACAAATTGTAATTTTTTAAGTAAGGATGTGGCTGTTATTTTTAAGAATTTGATTGAAGAAACACTTTCAAAAGCTTCCAAATTCATAAAAAACAACAGAATATTAGTTAGATTTACTTCTTTTGCATTGGTTTCAGTAGCAGCATTGGTTATTTGCATTATTTCTTGCGGTATAACTGTTGGCTTCAATGTTAAGTACGAGGGTAAGAATATTGCCGTTATAAGCAGTACTTCTGTGTTTAAAGAGGCAAAGGATACTGTTTTAAATAATCTTGCAGATAAAAATGATAATAATATCATTGCTAAACCAAAATTTAGTTTAACCGTAACTTCAAAGGATAACCTTTGCTGTGAAGAAAACTTGGTAAATGCAATTATCAATAATACCGACGAAATTTTCTTTTCTTCTTCTCTTTCAGTGAACGGTCAGGTTGTGGCTTATGCTGAACGTGAAGAACTTAAAAATTTGGTTTCCACAGCCCTTTGCAAGTATTATGTTGAGGGCGCAGAAAATAATGCTACCTTTGTTGATGAAGTTGTAATTAACGACGGTTACAGTTTGGAAGAAAATAAGAAGGATTCTAATCAGCTTAAAGAACTTGTTAGCGGTTTAAAGGTTAAGACAGTTTCTACTGTTACAACAGAATCTGATGTTAAGTTTTCAACTAAAACTATTTATACAAGCTCAAAGCAAAGAGGTTATGAGGAAATTCAAACCAAGGGCGAAGCAGGACTTAAAACCGAAACAGCGGTTATAGAAACCGTAAACGGTGAGGAAACCGCTAAAACTGTTATCGCAAGAAAGATTTTAAAAGAGCCTGTTCAACAGGTAGTTGTTAAAGGCACCGCAGTAGCATATTCTTCTGCTACCGCAAGGGCACAGGCAAAATCTGCAGGCTTTATTCACCCAATGAATAAGGGCGATATTAAAGCTGTAAGTGCTTATTGGGGCGACGGAAGAAACCATAAGGCAATGGACTTTTCGGGAAATGTAGGCGTTCCGATATTTGCCGCAAAAGCAGGTAAGGTTGTTTCAGCTGGCTGGGATGGTAACTATGGCTACGCAGTGGTTATCGACCATGGTAACGGCTTTAAAACAAGATATGCACATGCAAGCTCACTTTGCGTTAAAACGGGCGAAACTGTAACTCAAGGTCAGCAAATTGCAAAGCTTGGTAATACAGGACGTTCTACCGGACCACACCTTCATTTCGAGGTTATAAAGAATGGCACACGTGTTAACCCCGCACCATATATTGGATATTAAAATATGTAAAACGAATATCACTAAATAAAAAGCACTACCCGAAAAAGAGTTTTGATTTCTCTTCTTCGGGTAGTAATTTTTTGCGATATATTGCTACGCAATTCGATATTTTTTACTGACGAAAAATCGATATATTTACCTATCGGTAAATGCGATATGATATAAATCCCCTCACGCCCCGCAGGGCATATCGTGTGCGTAGCACATATCGAACGCCCACGACGTATATCGAAAATCCCGTTAGGGATTTATATCGCTGCATTGTGTCCTTTAGAACACAATGCTAACGAACGGGTGATTTTTTATCTTATTGGGGTTTGAATAAATCAAAGTTATTATATAAGTTTTTTCTTTTGTTAGCGTTGGTTATAAGTTTACTACTGTCTGGCTTTCGGCGTTTTGTAATGATTAACCAAATATATTTGAAGACCACAACCACACAGCCAAATGGCAGCAGAAGTGGCGATTTTTTAACAAAAGCAACCTCTGTTTTAGCTTTTTGCAGAGTATTTGAAAGTAATCGCTTGAACAAACTTTCAGAAGTAACAGTTTTATCCGATCGATTGGAAATATATTTAATTTGTTGATATCTGGAAGAATCCTTTTTGCCAAAATTCCCGCCATCAAAAATATCTGCGATAATTTCGTCTGCAACTGCGTCGTCACAAGTGCCTGCCCATTCTTTTGGCGGGCAACCCAAATGTTTTACAGCACAGTTTGTCAGTAATTGAGCAAACTTCCAAAGACCGATATCCTTTAAAGAATCTTCAAAAATATTAGAAAACTCCTCGTCGGTAAAACTTGCTACAAAAACCGCCCAATCGCACAAGTGCCTGAGGCCTATACCTTCGCGTGTTAAGTGTGATGCAGTGTGTAGAAGTAAAATCAATCCGTGGTGGAAGTCGCAGGGTCTAAAATATTCGCCATTTTCTAAAACTGCGTCTTCAAAAATGTTAGAAAAAAGGGCGGAAATTTTATTGCCCATTTCACTTTCGGGAATACCGTTTATCTGGCGGTGCAATTCAATGGTAATGCCGTTAGTATTGTTTTTAAAAGCTATGTGAATTCCGTCGAAATCGTCAGTTGTTGTATATCCGTTTTGTAATAAAAGGGCAACTGTTTTATCAATGTCTTTTTTTTTAACCAGAATATCAACATCGCCCATTGTACGAAGCAATGGGTCGGGGTAGAATAAAGCCGAAACACATCCCTTTAAAAAGACATACGGAATATTATTTCGAAAAGCAACCGATGAAGAGCCTTGTGCTCTTCTACAATTTTAACATTGTTGGCTATAATATTAAAATATTCTGATTGATACTCCGTTAAATCACAACGCCCATCAAGTGCAGTATAAATAAGAGGGAGAACGGTTTGGTGCAACGCTTCGGATAGAATAGAAGAAGAGTTAATACTTTTATCAAAATTATAAGATTTTAAGTTTGAAAATGAAAACCTTAATAATTGCAGAAAAATTTTATATTTTTCTAATAAAACATTCACATTGAATCCACCTTTTCTGCAACATTTTTTCTTTTGATTTTGATAAAATCAGCAATATAATTTAATGAGAGGGTTCTTACTTCTTTTTCAAACAAAAGATTTATTGTTAAAAAAATCACACCAGTTGCTAAAGTTAAAATTATCGCCCAAATTATGATATTAATATATGAATTTAAGGTCATAGGAATAAGTTTAATGAAGATAGTTAAAGTAATGAATATTATAAGATTTCTAAACCAACGTATGTAAGTTTTAATGGGCGAAATATTTAAAATATTTTTACTCGAATAGATAATCATATCATTTGTTCTATAGAGTAAGGCTGATATTGTACCAATTAAGACACCGTAAATTCCAAACCAATTAACACACAAAATAGAAACAAATAAATTTATAGATGCTTCAATAATAGTTCGATTTATTGTTTGTTTGAAGTGTTCGGCAAATTTAATAGTTATATTTGAAGACTCTCGCGCATTGCTTAATAGATAAATAGATGCAAAGAGATAGGGAAGGTACTTATCGATATAATTAACATCAACTATACCTTTTGTGTATAGCGTCATAAATGGCAAGATCAGATTATTAGCGACACATAATAGCGAAAAACATAGAACCATACTTAATATTTCATATAAAGAATGTAGTTTTATATAGCGATTACGATCGATATTGAAAGTTTGACCTAAAACAAATTGTACTCCGCTAGTAATTGTGCCAATTGCAGTGCCGATTGTTCCAAATAAGAGCATATACATTGAATAGATACTTACTGGGGTTAATCCAATAAAAAATGTCAGGATAACAGTATCGGTATTATTGAAAATTAGTGAAGAAATTTGGTGTATTAAGACATATTTACTTTGAGAAACTGCTTTTTTGTTTTGAGGGACATTGATATTTATCCATTTGTAATTTTTATGTATATACCATTCAATATAAAGCATTTTTAAAAAATTACAAAGGCAATACATTGCTTGAATAACAACGATATTATATCCAGTTAATAAAAGAACAACTTTTAAAAAACTTGATATAATATATGTAATTGTACTTAAGTTATTATTAATATAATTTTTTCCTTCCGCCAATAATAAAACATTATATTTGCCTTGAAAGAAATAACTAACTACACCGCTTAATCCAGTAAATATTATAACCCAGAAAATTGTAGAATTAGATAAGTTACTATCAATAGCAAATGGGTATATAATTGATAGAGCGATAAAAGAGAGAAGATAAATAACGCCAGTTTTTTTATAATGATTGTCGACTGCCGCTAGTATATTATTAATGGAATTATAATCTTTTTTGCCAACAGGACCATATAAGGCTTGCAAAGAAGCGGTGCCTATTCCTGCTTCAAGTAAAGTGAAGTATGAAAATATTTGTGCTATAGAATTTGTTAAACCGTTAACTTCGGAACCTAAATTTATTAAAATTAATCTAGGGAAAATAATTCCTAAACTTATTGTAATTATTTGGCCTATAATCCCAAATAATATATTATAAGTGCTTTTTTTTGCATTATTCATAATTTAAACCCTATTTCACCATAAAATTTATATTTTTTATTTTAGCGGTTATTGATAGTCAAAATGTTCAATTTCAATTTTTTCTATTAGTTTTACAAAAGCGCTTTTTATGAAAAAATTTTTTATTATTTTAATAGTTCTATAAAGTTTGTTTTTGATACGTGTCAATAAAGTGGGAGTTGGAGATGTCCGGGTTTTAAATTCTTTATTGCTGTTTAGTCTAAAAATATCAAACCAATTGGATATTTGAATATTAAAAATTTCCGGATGTTTTTTATATACCATTAACATTAGAAATTGGTCATCGTCTATACAACCGATATCTACTAGAGAACTCATTGCGTCTTTTATGTAAGTCCAAAATTCAAAAGCTCTATTTGAAGGTATTACAAAAGTTCCGGTGAAACAGTCAAATTGATAGATTAACGAGTCTAAAAGAGAAACTTTACTAGGATCATTTAAACAAAAAGCATTTAATTTTTCTTCAGGGTAGTTGTATTGCCAAAGAAAATTAAAATCATTGCTATCTAAATAAAAAGAATCGCCGTGATTAAAACCAAAATCTATCCAGGCAATAGCGCAATCATATTGGAGCCTTTCAGATGCATCTTGAACACACCACCATTTCAATAACATAATATAATTGTATAGTGCAGTGTTAGAAATATCGTTTTTATGGTGTCTTAATTCCTGAAAGCGTTTATCTTGCTCAACATTTTTCATTTTATCTAAAAGTTGTGGCTCGATTTTTTCTATATTTATGGGTATAACAATTGTTTTATCTAATAAATTTGTACCTCTTATTTGTTTTATTATATCTACATTTTCAGGATCGCAGTAAATAATTAGTGTATTTTGAATTTTTGACCAGAATTTAAAATAATCAAAATATTTTTTATTTGAACGTTTCTGATTCAAGTTATTAAAATTTTTACGGTCAATGTCAAAAAAAGCCGTTACAATTACGATTTCATTATCGTTCATCTAATATTTTCCTTTCAAAATGGATATGAATTGGTTGTATTTTAATTCATTATTACATATGATTTCAATTTCTGGATTCACAGATAGTTTCTTCAAAATATTCGGGGAGCTTAAAAGATATTTAAGTCCATTGTAAATTTCTTCTTGCGAATTCTCAACTATCCATCCAGATTTACCGTGTGTTATTTGTTCTTTTATTCCGGAAACATCAGTCGCTAATACAGGTTTATTTAAAATTTTTGCTTCAACGGTAACGGTGGGAAATCCTTCATATTCGGAGGGCAAAATAAATAAATCACAATTTTTAATATATTTATACGGATTATCATCAATACCAATGAGGCGGACACAATCATGAAGATGATATTTGCAAATTTTTTGTTCGATTTCTTTTCTTTCAAATCCATCTCCTAAAATATACCAACAAAAGGAATGACCCTCTTCTTTTAACTGCTTTAATATTTCTAAAAATCTAAGGTAGCCTTTTTGTGGTGTCATTCTTCCAACAGAAAGTAAGAAGGTTTTATCTTTATTATAAAGTAAAGGCTTTTTGCTAAGATTTTCTATATAATTTCTATCAAAAAAATTATAAATAACATAAGTTTTGTCGGATAATTCTGGGTATCTTTCAATGAAACTTTTTTTTGCACTTTGCGATACGCAAATTATTGCGTCCATAGCCTTATAATAATTTAAAAGAACATCTATACTTTTCTTATTATTGATGTTTTTTATATCGATATGACACCATTGTAAATATTTTTTTGCCGAGATATTTTTCAACAAAAATTCGGGCGATTCGGTTTCCAAGTAGTTTATTGCAACGTCATATTTTTTGTTTTTATAATGTTTTGCAGATAGGAATTTTGCGAATCTTTCATAACCGACTATTTTTGAAAAAGTCAGTTTAGATAAACCTATTATCACATTTGATAATTTTTTTTCTCTTTTTATATCTTGTAATGAACAATAATATTTTTTTGAATATTCTTTTGAGCATATAGAATTAAAGACGATATCATTCTTAAATAAAGGTTTTAAGTATCCTTTTTCATATGTTTCAAGAATTTCGACATTGTGCCCTTTTTCAATAAGGTAGTTTGCAAAATTAACTAATACTTTTTCTGCGCCAGCATAAATTAGTTGGGGTATTTGTATTAAAATATCCATAAAAAACGTTCTTTCTTTTATAGTTCAATTATGTTTTACTTTAAAAATTTCAAATAATTTAATTCGTAAATATTCAAGTATTGCACTGATAAAAAATACTATTAGTGAAGAAATTATAACACAAAAAATCAAATGCCATGAGAGGCTAATGTTTTTTAAAGGAAAAAGTTTATTCCAAATGAATTCGCGGGCATTTGGATGATCATGAATTAAATATATTCCAAAGGTTAAAGGCGACAAAAAAGCTACAAGTTTAGTTAGGAAAGTGCTTTTATTAATTTTTAAATGAATAAAAAATTCAAAGAGACATATGGAAGATAAGTATACCGTTATAGAGTTATATGAATAGAGTAATGTTTTTGGTAATATGTTATGTGTTAATGTTTGGGGGATAAATGAAATTATAAAATTACTGCAAATAGTAATTAAGCTGAATGTAATATAAAGTAAAAACCAAGGGGCTTTTCTTTTTATGGGATATTTTTTTAGATAAGCCGCAGTAAGATATAAAAAAATAAAGAAAAGAGGACTGCCACCGCTCATTGAAGTGAAATTTCTAAAGAAGAAAATATTTTGCAATATTATATATATTATGAATATTAAAAGCAAACTTTTTCTAAAAATTTTTTCGTCCATATTTTTAATTGCATTGTTTAAAAATGGAGAAAATAAATACATTAGTATGTAGGTGGTTAAAAACCAATATCTTTGTTGAGTAAACGGTAATAAGGTTTTTATTAATTCTTTATTGCTGAAATCTATAACAAAAATATTTAAAAAAAGGAAAATTATAACAGACCAAAAAAACGCTTGAGCCCAAAGATTTTTTATTTTTTTGAATTGAAACTCTTTTTCGCTTAAAAAATAGCCACTTAAAAGTACATAACAATTAACATGTACATGTATAAGGCCGTAAACTGCATAAGATATGTAATAATTATAATGAGTAGGAGTTAAAGAATCCAAAATTCCGGTATGAAGTAATGAATGTGATAGTACGATAAAAAACATTGCCAACACCCGTAACAAGTCTAAATTTATATTACGACTATGTTTTGAAATAATATTGTTTTTAGTATTCATAGTTATATTTCCAATCTTTTTCTTACTTCATCTGAAATAATATATCCAGTTGCACCGTGCTTTCTAATTCGTTTTTCTTCGGGATAAGGTTTATTCCAGTCGGGTCCATAACGGTGAATAAGATCTTTTTCGGGGGCGGATATTGTCATAAATTCAGTATCTTCAAATGCGACATAAATTGGGTTTTCATACCATTCGCGTAGCATAAGATCATTTTCATATCCTGATTTGCCGGTATATGGGTTAATATCAACATAACTTAATAATCCCACATGAGTCGAGTTATTTTTGCGGTTATATTTTGTACATTCTTTATCGATAAGAAAACCGAGTTTGGTTCTATTTAGGTTGAAGAATATTGATATAAATTTTACAAAGAATTTAAGTTTTAAACTATTTGGAATAATGTTTTTGAGGTTGATTTGCACTAATAGATCTAAAAATTTTATCTTTTTTTGCTGAATGAACTGTTGGATTTTTGTGCGAGGAGTCGAGTCTAGAGGAATAATATCGATACCAATTTCATTGTGATTTGGGTCGGGTTGCTGATGTATCATTTCAGTTCCCAAGACCCTTAAAACAGTTCGGTTATGAGAAAAATATGGCTGAGTTTTATAATTTTCTATAAAATATATATCACTGTATTTTTCTATTAGTATATTTATTAATTTTTCATAATCATCGCGAAAAAGGGAAATATCCACATCATCGTCCCAGGGAATAAAACCCTTATAATTAAGAGCACCTAGTAAAGTGCCTGCGTGGAGAAAATAGTTTAAATTATTCTCTCTACATATCTTATCAATATCTTTCATTGCAGATAATAAAACTTTATGTAATTCTAAATTGCCATAATCATTATTCATTTAATAAGACTCCTTGTTAATTATCTAGCGATTAAAAAAGAAATTTTTCAACCAAATTGGAGCTTTGCAATTAATTAAATATATTATTCTTTTTTTAAAATCGAGTTTATTTGAATTTGGTAAAAAGTGCCCTTTGAAATCTGTGAGGTTTAAATATTTTTTGTAAAATTTCTTCCGAGGATGTATACAACCTTTTTCCCAAACACGACCAACAAATTCGGGGACATAGTGAATTATTATGGGGTTTTTTTTGGCTTCTGCTATTTGAGTTTCAGTATAATATTCCCCTTTAATATTATAAATTTCCAATAAATTTTTATAATTAGTTGTAAAAAATGGTGTCATAGAGTTGTATTTTGGATGTATGGGTAGAATATCATTATGCAAAACAGCGTTTATAGTTCCTTGGTCGTGGTGAGAAACTCTTCCGCTCTTCTCTGCAATAAAACTCATGAATTTCATCTGGATATTATCATTTCGCCATTTGTTTAAGTCTATAAGTAAAATGCCCGCATTGATGTAGAAATCAATTTCTGTTAAACCTATTGCTTTTTTGAATTCTGGAAGAACGGTATCGATAACACCGGCTACAGAATAATTTTGCATATCCATGTCCCATAATTCTAAAAGGGAGCCCATTATAACTGTGTCGCAATCAATGTATATAACTTTTTCAGTGTTGTGAGGTAGCATTTCACAAAGGAAAAGACGTGCATAGGAACTTAATGAAATTTCCCATTCCATATTTAATTTTAGATTTTGTTTATAAGGGTCAAAGTCTACAAACGAAATTGTTCGGTTAAATTTTGAGGTAACGATTTGACGAATTTTTTCTTTTGAAATTTCAGCGATTTCATTCGATAATATAAAAATGTTTATATTGGGTACATGCTCATTGTTTTTTAATAAAGAGTATATAGATACAGCTAAATGCTGAATATAATTTTCATCGCTTGAATAAACAATGTTCAATTTGAATTCTCCTCCAATAGAGATTTATAAGAAAAGAGTAGGGTTAATAATCGGTATCAATTCTTGTAAGTATTAAATCTTTTGGGAAAGGTTTGTGACTTGCAGAGAAATGTACAAATCGGGTTTTGTTGACAACTTTTTTCAAACCAACCTTTAGAAAAATATCGATCATATTATCCGGATATTTTCCCCAAACACTTACATAATTTCCAAATTCTTTTAGTTTTTTTAAGGCAAATTTTAATATTTTATAATCGGAATGCAAAAACTCCCAGTCATAAACATTGACAGCGGTTTGAATTCTGCCATTATGAATAGTAAAAACAAAATAACCGATACATTTATCGGTTTCCCACAAAGTGAGCCAGTGGTATTTTGTTTCGGGATTTTCATCAAATTTCCAAATTAAGAACTTGGAATCACGATAAATTCTGTTTTCAGAAGAAAAAGATTGGTTATTAAAAGGGCAATTATTTGAAAACTTAAATTTTATATTCTTATATTTCAAGGTTTTTTCTTTAAAAATCAGTTTAAAAAAGTTTTTACTTGTCTGCCATGAAGAAATATTGTTTTCCTCAACAAACTTATATTTTTTGAAAATGGGATAGGACATGTCATTAGGGAATTCAATAATAAAATCATAGCCTTTATTTTGAAAATAATCACAGGTGAAACGATAGATAGAGCCTATTAGTCCTTTCCCACGGTAATCAGGGTGGACAACCCAGTCGCAAAACTGAAAGCATTTATATTTATTTTCTTTACCATAAATTGCAGTAAGAATGCTCGACATTGCAACAATGCGGTTATTTTCGTCTTCTGCTATAATTGCGAAGGGTTTGTCTTGCTGTCCGTTATCTGCAAATAATCGCCACTCCCAAAATTGCGGTGTTGTATCACCAAGGCCTGTTTTAAAAAGTTCAACTATTTCGGGCAAGCGTGTGGCGTCTTTTAAAATAGAAATTTTGTATTCCATTATATTATTCCTTTGAAAAAATTTTTGTTAATCTTCTTTTTATATACCATATTGGGCGCATTATATAGGCTAAAGCATCAAACTCATAACCTTTGATATCAATAACTTCATATTTATCGTTAAAATTATAGGTGTGTATGCCCTTGGCTATAATGCCTGAATTAGTGGTTATCATTTGTGGGGTGATTTTTTTAAAAAGTGTTTCGGAATAATTGTTATGAGAGATATTGTTCACACTATAAAAATTTAGTGCACAGCCATAGCCATTCTTACAGTCTTGTGCGGGTCGATACAAAATATTGTCCACCTTAAAAAAGTTGCCTGCGGGACGAAGCTGTTTTTCGGCATCTTTTATGGTGAAGCAATCTTGCAAATCACCGTTGTGGGACTTAAAAAGTTGGAGTGAGTCACCATTGTCGTTTAAGAGATAAGAAAGCAAGTAATTTTCACCATCGGCGCAAAGCGGTGTTGTGTCCACAGTGATAATATCTTTTTTAAGGGTTTTAACCTTTTTCCACTTGTTAGGAAAATTTATTGCCTTATAAACGGAAATTTCTTTTGCAACATACGATTCAGGAATCATATAAACATCAGAATCTATATAAAAAATATTAGGATAAGAAAGGTGAAAGGGTGTAGATAATGCTATCTTCCATTTTGATGCGGTATTACCATTTATGGTGCAGTAACCAATAACCCCACGCCTGAGAACACGGTCGTAAAGTTCGGCAAAAACATAGGTGTTGTCATTAAATTCAATAAGATGCGGGTCGGCACACCAATAGCGCCAAGTATTAGGTATGATGATAAAAGGTGTCTTTGTATCATCTATTAAGGTGGTATTGGGTTTGCGCCTTCTAAAAGCAACATTCCACTTTTCGAATTTTTTCATTGTTTCTCCTTTACGGTGTTCAAGTTTAATATTTTACATTCGAAAAGGCTTTTTCTAAAAGGGAGTAACACTTTAAGCTGAAAAATTTTATAATAAAGGCAAAAAGTTTGTCTTTTTTTGTAAGGTGTTTATTTTTTAATATTTTTTTAAAGTTGGTTTTCAATTCAACTAATAATTCAAATAAAATATCACTGTATTGGTATTGGTCTTTTTCTCTCGAAATCATTATTAAAAAAAACAATATTGAACTAAAATATCTTCTTTCGGCATAATCGATTATTGTTGGATGATTTTTTTCAATAAAAGACAAATTAGCTTTACAATGATAGTACCAAATGAGTTTTTTGGGGTGAAAAGAAGTGGTAGTTATACTCTCGGGTCTTAATCGGTAATTATATACTATTTTAGAGGTTTTAACTATTTTTGAGCATTTTTCAAGTAATTTAAGAACAATGGCTTCATCTTCGTTAATTTCACCAACAGGGAAAAATATATTTTTGTGAATATCTTTTTTATACAATCTTGCCCATGACGCACAGCCATTCACGAAAAAGTCACAAATAGCTTGTTCTTTATTCATGATTTCGTAGTCTTTAACTATAGCATCTACCCAAATAATTGAATTGTCATTATCGTTGATTTTGCGAGTTCCGCCAATAATTAAATCCGCATCTTTATCAATTCCCAAATTGAGCATTTGTTCTATTGCGTCGGTTTCAAGCCAGTCGTCGCTGTCAACAAAGCTAATCCATTCACCTGTGGCGATTTTAAGCCCTGCGTTTCGAGCATCTGAAAGTCCGCCGTTTTCTTTATGGATTACCTTTATTCTATTATCGGATTTCGCATATTCGTCGCAAATGGCGCCACAGTTATCGGGGGAGCCGTCATTAACTAAAATAATCTCTAAATTTTCATAAGTTTGGTTAATAATAGAGTCTACACATTTCTGCAAATATGATTCTACTTTATATATAGGTACAATTATTGAAATTAAAGGATTTATAGCAAGTTTATCCACTGTTCAATAATCCTTTCTTGGCTGAATTTTTCTATATCCAAAATGGTATTATTTGAAAATTGTATGCGTAAATCTTCGTTTTCAATTAACAAATTGATTTTTTCTGCCATTTCTTCAATGTTATATGGTTCTACTAAAAATCCGTTTTGATTATCACGGATTATATCGCTAGGGCCAGTTTGAATATCAAATGACACAATGGGGAGTTTGTGCGCCTTGGCTTCCAACAAAACCATTGGTAAGCCTTCCGTTTGGGAAGTGAGAACAAACATGGCGGAATTTTTGTAAAATTTGGCTATGTTTGTCACGGTGCCTGCAAGAATAACCTTGCCGTTTAAATTGTTTTCGCTAATTATTTTTTCAAGGTTTGCCCGTTCATCACCGTCACCGCAAATAATCCATGACCAATCAGGATGCTTTGCAAAAACTTCTTTAGCAATGGGAATTATACGGTCAAATCGCTTGATTTCACATAAAAGCCCGGCTGATAAAATGGTTTTGCAGTTTATATCATAAGCTCCTCCGTATTCGCTCATGGGGTTGGGAATAACGGTCACATCTTTGCAGTGATGTATATTTAAAAGGTAGTTTTGTTTGTCTTTTTCACTTAAGACCACCATTTTGTTACTGAATTTTGCGGCAAATTTTCGCAAATAGGGAAAAATGCGTGAGTTCCAGTTGTTATGGAAATTGCTGTGCTCCCAAGTGATAACCCTTGCCTTTGTAAAAAGGGCGGCTAAAACGCCGAAGATTCCCATTCCGGTGTCAACGTTAATTACTCTGTCGATTTTATGTTGCTTAATATAATGGTGAATCTGAAAAATTTGATTTAGCATATTTCCGTTTTTGAGTATTGTATGGTTGACAGAGTTTAATAAAGGAAAAAACACCTTATCTTTGCTAAAATGTAGGCTGATAATATGAACATTAAATTTTTTAGATAATTCATTGGCTAACCAAACGGTCATCTTTTCGGTACCGCCTGCGCGTGACATATCACCTTCTAAAAATAAAATGTTCATTACATACATCCTTTACATAAGTATAGCAGCTGTTTTCCATCTATAATATTGTTTGTTTTTAAAAGCTTCGCAAATTTCATTTTCCCAAAATGTTTTATTTTCATAGGAAAAGACATCATATTTATAAGCTAATTCGGAACAAAGAACAAATAAACTTTTCAAGGTTTTTTCATTTTTTAAACCGTTGCAACGATTGTAAATATACTTACTTAATTGCCAAATTACAGCAGACTTTAGGGAATTCGAAATATTTAATGAATAATACTCTAAAGTTTCATATAATTCTTCAATGATATAATATGTATCAATACACTTGGGATTGGTTTTCGAAGAAAGAGAGATGCCGTTAGAATTTATAAAATAAAAATATGTTTCTTCCGGGACGGTAACGGTTGTATTGGCCTCTGGAAATATTAAGGCGCCAATAATGGTGTCCTCAAACCAAAAGCCGTTTGGGAAACAAAATTTTTCGAATAGTTTTGTTTTAAAAACCTTTCCCCAAGCGAAACCAAATATATCTTTGCCTTTTGTGGATAATTCGAATTTGTGAAGATGTTTTTTGGTTGAACGATTGTTACCAAAAGTAGTGTATCCGCCTTCAACTATATCCGCATTATATTTTTTAGCAGTTTCAAGCAAAACTTGAAATGTGTTTTCAGGAATGTAGTCGTCTGAATCTAAAAAAAATATATATTCTCCGGTGGCGGCTTTTAATCCTGTATTTCGGGCGTCCGATAAACCACCGTTTTCTTTGTGTATTACTTTTATACGATTATCAGTTTTTGCATATTCATCGCAAATAACACCACAATTATCTGGTGAGCCATCATCAATTAATAAAATTTCAATAGAGAAATCACATTTTTGATTAATTATAGAGTCGATGCATTTTTTTGCATATTTTTCATTTTTATAAAATGGTACAATCACGGTCAAATCAGTTTGATATGGTTGGTTTTGTGGATTGTGACAGTGTGATTTTCCTAAAGGTCTGGGATAAATTCTCTTGTT
>JAFYLF010000011.1 GCA_017537195.1 Clostridia bacterium | reverse complement strand
AGCGCAAGCGAGGCGATAGGCGCGGGAGCGCCGGGACAAAATCCCCTTAGCTCCACCAATTAGAAAAGCACATCATTTTTGATGTGCTTTTCTTTTTTATACGAAAACGGGGATTCGAACAAGGGCGGTTTTTATTTTCAAAAAAGACAAAATTTGCATTTAATTCAACTTTAAGCAATATTTTTCGGCGTGAATTTTGCAGGGCATATAATGTAATATTATATATAATACTTGAAATTAGTTAGTATAAATGATATACTTTATAGTGAATAATTGTGTAATACAAGTAATTACGGGAGAAGTTTTTATGCAAAAGTATGATTATGTTATTGTTGGTGGCGGACTTTTTGCAGGCACCTTTGCTCATGCGGCAGTAAAGCAGGGTAAAAAGTGCCTTGTAATTGAAAAAAGAAACCACTTAGGCGGCAATATTTATTGCGAAAATATTGAAGGCATAAATGTTCATAAATATGGTGCACACATTTTTCATACAAGCAACCGTGCTGTGTGGGATTTTGTGAATTCTTTGGTGGAATTTAACCGTTATACCAATTCTCCCATTGCGAATTATAAAGGCGAAATTTACAATATGCCGTTTAATATGAATACCTTTTCAAAAATGTGGGCTGATGTCACAACTCCGGCCGAGGCAAAATTAAAAATCGCCGAACAAACAGCCAAAATTAAAGGCGAGCCCCAAAACCTTGAAGAACAGGCAATAAGTCTTGTGGGTGAGGATATTTACAAAAAGCTTGTTAAAGGGTATACCGAAAAGCATTGGGGCAGAGATTGTAAAGAGCTTCCCGCCTTTATAATTAAACGCTTGCCTGTAAGATACACTTATGACAACAACTATTTTAATGACCTTTATCAAGGTATCCCAATAGGTGGATATAATCTTCTTATAAATGCCCTTTTTGAAGGTTGCGATGTTGAACTTAACACCGATTATAACGAAAATCGCGAAAAATATAATGCCATGGGTGAAAAAATTCTTTACACCGGCACACTTGATTCTTTCTTTGATTATAAGTTTGGAAAACTTGAATACAGAAGTCTTAAGTTTGAGTCGGAAATTTTGAGTGAGGAAAATCATCAAGGTGTTGCGGTGGTTAATTATACCGACAGGGAAACACCTTACACCCGTGTTATTGAGCATAAACATTTTGAATACGGCACACAAGAAAAAACAGTTATCACCCGTGAATATCCTGCTGACTGGCAAGAAGGAATGGAACCGTATTATCCCGTAAACGACGAAAAAAATCAGTTAGTTTATAAAAAATATGCCGAACTTGCAAAACAACAAAGCAATGTAATTTTCGGCGGCAGACTTGCCGAATATAAATATTACGATATGGACAAGGTTATAGAATCGGCCTTTTCACTTATTGAAAAGGAACTTTAAAAGGAGAATTAAAATGCCAAAAGAAAATGTAAAAATTAGCGTAATAATGCCTGTGTATAAGGTTGAAGCTTATGTGGGAAAGGCAATTGAAAGTATTCAGGCACAAACCCTTTGCGAGTGGGAACTTTTTGCTGTTGATGACGGCTCGCCCGATAACAGCGGTGCAATTTGTGAAGAATATGCTAAAAACGATTCTCGTATTAAAGTTATTCACCAAGAAAATGCAGGGGCACCGGCAGCCCGAAATGTTGCCATTGATTTAGCGGTTGGCGAATATATGTATTTTATGGATTCTGACGACTGGGCAGAACCAACAATGCTTGAAGATATGTATAATATAGCCCAACAAAATGACCGTCAACTTGTTGTGGCAGGATATTATATTGACACTTACTATACCGACGAAGAAAAGTTTACTCAAGAACAGGTTGTGCCTTCGGTTATTTATAAAACTCAAAAAGAATTTAGAGAAAACGCACACAAGCTTTTTGATAAAAACCTTCTTTACACCCCTTGGAACAAGCTTTTCTCTTCGGAATATATTAAAAACAATAAGCTTTATTTCCCAAACACTTTTTGGGATGACTTCCCCTTTAATTTAAGTGTTGTAAGAGATATTGAAAGGGTTGGGGTTACCGACAACAAGTATTATCACTTTATAAGAAAGCGTGCCGAAAGCGAAACCGCACGTTACAGAAGTGATATGTTTGACAAGCGTGAAGAAGAAAACGGTTGGATGCGTGACCTTTATGCACATTGGGGCATTATGAACGCTGAAATTGATGAATTTATTTCAAGAAGATATATTGAAAGAATTATCGGTTGCGTTGAAAATGTTACCAACAAAAATT
>JAFYLF010000088.1 GCA_017537195.1 Clostridia bacterium | reverse complement strand
GCAAGATAAACCTCATCACAGTTGGCAACAGCGTTTTTAAGGTCTTTAATCAAATCTTTCTTTTCAGCCATATTGATATATTGGGGCTGAAAATCGTTATTTATGTCAACACCAAGGCGTGATTTTGGTAAGTCACGAATATGACCTTTAGAAGCCATAACCTCGTATCCGGTACCTAAATATTTCTTAATACTTTTTATTTTCGAGGGTGACTCAACAATTAAAAGCTTTGACATATTATTCCTCCATCAGAGTTATTTACAAATTTCATACTGCCCGCCTGGAAGGGCACGAATGATAAATTCCATTTCAAGTTCAGTAAGTGCCGATAATAAATCAGACGGTGAAAGGCCCGAATTTAAATCATCGGGATAAAATTTTTGCTTATCTAAACAATTATACACTATTTTAGCCGAATTTGAAAGAGTTATCTGCAATGTTTTTTTATTATTTTTTTCTTTTTCGGGCTTTGGTACCGCTTTATATGCCTTTTCAATGTTAATTTTATCGGGAAAACGGACAATATATTCACCAAAAACATCCGAAGTGTCCAAAAGTGGCTTTGCACCATCACGAAGCAAAGCGTTCGAACCCTTAAATTGCTTCATGTTAGGCAAACCCGGAATTACAAAAACATCTTTACCTTGATTTAGCGCATGGTTTGCGGTAATAAGTGCACCACTTCTTGCACCTGCTTCAACCAGTACGGTACCTAAAGAAAGGCCTGACAAAAGCCGATTTCTTACAGGAAATGTATAAGAAGTAACCGGCATATCAGGTGGATATTCGGTTATAAGGCACCCTTTTTTAGCAATATGCTCACGCAGGGCACGGTTTTCTTCAAGATAAGAAACCGAAAAGCCACAAGGCATTACTAAAACGGTAATCCCCTCTGCCTTTAAAGCACCCATGTGTGCAAAGGTGTCACTTCCAACTGCCCCACCACTTACAACTATCATTCCCGAACGGGCAAAGCGATAACCCAAAGAATAAGCTGACTTTTTACCAAAATCACTAACCTTTCGTGGTCCTACAATTGTAACCGACGGTGTGTTTTCAAAATCGGGAATTTCACCTTTAACATAAAGCGCAATGGGTGGGTTTTCAATTTCCTTTAAAGGTGTTGGAAAATCATCGCTATGAATATTTATAACCCTAACACCCATATTGTTGCAATTTTCTAAAATTCCCTTTGCTTTTGTTATAAGCGAATTTTCAAGCTTTTCTGCAACGCTTTTTGGCAAAAGCTTTGCACGTGTTATTGCATCAGCATCGAAAACCGCCTTTGCATTATAAAAGCTATCAAAAATTCTATTAACATAACGGTTGCCTTGCCCCAGACAAAGCTGTAACCAAATATAATATTCCATTATTTCATCATTTCCCACATTGAAATTGCAGCAGCTGTAGCAGCGTTTAAAGACTCTGCCTTGCCACACATTTTAATGGTTATTTGTTCGTTAGAATTTGCTTTCATTTCATCGGTTAAACCGTTGGCCTCGTTACCGATAATCAAAATTGAACCGTCTAAAAAATCAACATTGGTTATAGATTTTGCGGTTTTATCAACAACACAGGCATAGGTTTTAAGACCCGAATTTTTAAGGTCATTTACAAAGTCGCTTAAAATGATAACGGGCATACGAAGTAAGGTGCCCATTGAAGCCCTTAATGATTTGGGTGAATAGGGGTCAACACTGTCGCTTGACAAAATAATGCCGCTTACCCCCAATGCTTCGGCAGTACGGGAAATCGCCCCCAAATTTGAAGGGTCATTAAGGTTTTCAAGGGCAATATACCTGCCATTTTTTGAAATTTCGGGCGAAAGTGTAGGAACTTTAACCACCGCAATAACGCCTTGCGGTGAAGAAGTATCGCTTATTTTTGAAAAAAGACTGTCAGGAATTTCAAAAACCTCATCAGCATTTTTAATGAAGCTTGAAAGCTCGAAATCATATTTTTCTTTAGCAGTTTTTGAAATAATCAGTTTATCAAACCTAATTGAATTTGACATTGCATCATCGCAAATTCGAAGCCCTTCTAAAACAAAAAGCCCCACTTTTTTGCG
>JAFYLF010000087.1 GCA_017537195.1 Clostridia bacterium | reverse complement strand
GTATCGCTTTTCCCGTTGAAATACTTGTGTACATCGTCCATGCTGTAAAGACTTCCGCAAACAGGATATTTCCAACCATTATCAAGCTTGATTTTGCCGTCCTTTATTTCATATATATGACCGCTTTTAAAATCGCTGTGACCATCAATTACAAATATCTTTGTGTTGAGTGGCTTCAATGCCTTTTTGTGCTTTGGTTCTGCGGGCTTTGCTGTCAGCCTTTCAAATGCGATTTTCGTGCCCGTCTCAAAATCAAAAGTATCTTCTTTACTGCATATCGCTTTTGATTCTCTGATAAGCTTGTGACCGTCGTATAACGCCGCGCGTGTTGTTGTGCCGTCCGTTGTTATAACTATTTTTCTTTCTTCATTTGCCATTTTAAGACCTCTTTCATCAAACATAAGTGCAATTTTTATTTTGTCGTTGTTGTCATTGGAATCAAGGGTATAATATTTTCTGCCGTCTGCTGTTGTCCCGCGCTCAATTACTGTTGATATACTTCCACAATATTTGTCCATACCCGCTGAACACCACCCGCCAGTGTATCTGTTGATTTTGCTTCCGTCAAGGATTTTCACCCTGTCACCAATTTTAAATTTGAAGCCCATGTTTTAACCACCTTTCAAAGTTTCGGGTTTGTTGTTTTCCATGCTCTTATTATATCACAAAATGATACATTTTGCAATAGTTTTTATAAAATTTATCCGCAAAATATATCACAAATATTTATCGCAAACTTTGTGCATTTTGAGTATTGACATAATAAAAGCGGGTTTTTACGCCCGCTTTCGTTTACTGTTCAAGTATTTTCTTTTGTTCTTCTAGCCTTTTTTCAAGTTCTTTGATTTCATTTTCAATTCGTGTGATCTCTTTTTCTGCGTCCTCGCGCTTTCTAAGTTCTATATTGCGCTTTGATACTATGTATGCAAATCCTGCAAGCGATATTATTTCAGCGTTAAGCGCGTGACTTCTGAATGTTTCTGTTTCCATAGCATTATAATCATAAGCCATACAAGCTTCAACCCCGTAACCGTATTTATTGCATACGCCCATATCTAGTATTTTGTGTTCTGCGTTGATTTCGCTTTCTCCCGTTCCCTTTGTTAAATAGTCAACGCCGCTAACTTTTGCAATTATCATGTAAGTTTTCATGTTTAACCGTCCTTTCGTATCGTGGGCGGCATTTGCGCCGCCCTGTGTTGTTTAGATTTCATCAATATATATATATTCTTCGTTGCCGTTATCGTCTGTTATAATTCCGTCCACGCTCTCCCAATATCTTTCAGCCGCGTAATAGTTGTCGTATTCCTTGCCGATCTGTTTACCGTTCTCTGTGATAATTCTGTACTTTTTCATTTTAACTACCTCTTTCAGATTTTATTTGGTAAGTTGTATTTCCCTTACCGTGATTATATTATATCATACTTATATAACTCTGTCAATACTTTTTGGGATTTTATTTGTAAATAGTTTGTGGACAATAAAACCCGCTTAAAATAGCGGGTCTGTTTTCTGATTCTTCACTTTGTTTTCATCTACCCAAACGGGCGTTTTTAACGCTTTGTTTAGCGCGTTGTATTTTTCTTCGTCAAAATTGCCGCCGTTCCTCTTTCGGTAAAGCATTAAATCTATCCTCTGCCATATTTGCGCCGCTGAATAGTATTTACCGTTGTATTCATAACGGATAATGTTCATTGTTTCACCGCCTTTTACTCCGTGTATGCTCTTTTCGCAAATGTAAACGCCATTTTCCACATTTCATAGAACTCAACCGCGTTAAAGCCGTGACGTTTACAAAAGTCCTTACATTCAAGATATCTTTCGTGCCTTATACTGTGCGCCGCTTCTCTGCCGTGTGTTTTCCATAGGTCAATTAAACGGTTTTCGCAATAATGCACACATTCAGCCCTTGACATTGTTTTCATATAATTACCGCCTTTCAGATCGTTTCAAGTAATTTTCTGTATTACTTGTTATGATTTTATTATACTTTTCGTTTGTGAATAATTCATTGGATAAATTGTAAACTGTTTATAAACTCAAACTTCAAAAGCGTTTTTCAAAAATTTTTAGTTTTTGGCGTAACATAAACATAATAATAACTATAATTATCAGTAGTATTATTATGGTCTGTTGAAAGTGTTGAAAACTCTTGAAATGCCGTAAAATAGGGATTTTTCAAATGCAAGTTTTTAACAAAGCACTGTTGAAAGTTTGTTGACAAATCTTAATAACTTTAGCTTGATAAAGTTTGTAACATTGTTGAAAACTCAAATTGTTGAAAGTTTGTTGAATACTGTTGTTGAAAACTCTGTTGAAAGTGTTGTAAACTTTAATTTAGTAAAGTGAGTGCAAAATATCATTTTCAGCGTGCTTTATATCCGCGCCCGTGCATGGTTTATAATTCGCGCTGTATGCCGTCAGATTTGCCCGCTATTGCGTTTTAATTGCTTTGCGGTCTAATTTACCGCCGAAATTTAAAACGCCCATAAACGGCTTTATATTTCGCGCTGTGATGATATGCGGATAAATGCAATAATGTTATCGTGCTAACTGCTTGTAATTTAGCGTACAAGGCGGCAAATTTGCACGCTGTGAAGTTTTGCGGGTATATCCTCACAAACTACCCTATAAAAAATAAAAGCCCTCTAAGGGGCTTTATATTTCGTTATTTGGAAATTCGGTTAAATATTTAAATTCTCTCATTGTTTCTGCAAAGTTTTCGCTTTGATACACTATTTTTTTGTTTGCGTTGAATATCTGATACACTGCCGATATATATCCCATGCACAAATTATTTTCGTAGGCGGTTTGCGTCTTATATACTGAATAACCGTTCTTTTTGCAAAGCCTATACAAAACGCTTTCATAAAATCTACACCAAGCGCCGCCGCTTTTTACTGTGAATTTTGAATACATTTCTAATCTAGTTTTCATCGTTTGACCGTCCTTTCGATTTGCGGGGCGGTTTCCCGCCCCTGTGTTATTATAAGCTTTTAAGGGTTTCAATTTCAAGGTTCTCAATGAACTCCCAATCATAACCCGCATTAATTAGCGCGTTACTTATATCATCAACCGCACACGCAAACGCGGGTTTGTGTGCTTCTGCAAAAGCTTTAACCCAAAATTTAAACCTTTCTATCAACCATTCTTTGTATTGGCTCTCTGTGATTGAATAACCGCCGCAATTTATCATTTTCATATTAACCCCGCCTTTCAGATTTCCATACCGTGCTTTTTCAGATAATTGTTAAGCTTTCTTTCTGTGAAGTCCGCTTCATGCCATGTTTTAAACACGTTTACGACTTCACCGTTAATTACTTCAACCACGCTAATAATGTTTGCTGTGTGTCTTACTTCAACTTTCATTGTTTACCATTCCTTTCAGATTTATTTCAGCGGGTTTCCGTTTCCCTTACTATATCTATATTATAGCATACTTATATAATATTGTCAATACCTTTCTACAAATTTAATTGTAAACAGTTTGTGAACCGCAAACCGTAAAAAATAGGCGGCTTTTGCGCCGCCCGTCAATTATCCGATTATTGCAAACGGTATATTGTTGTCGTATACCGTTTTAATGTACTGTTCTATTAGCTTTCTTGCTTTGCCGCGGATTGCTTTACCGTAACCGCTAAAGCCGTAAACTTTAGAAAATCCGCTTTCACCGTTGTAATATCTGTAAAGGTTCAAATCGCTTTCGCCGTTTGCGTCAAGTATCTCAAAATCAATATAGCCCTTTGTTCTATAATCGTTTATAACTCTAATTGCTTTCATGTTAAACCGTCCTTTCGTGGTCTTGGGTTTGT
>JAFYLF010000086.1 GCA_017537195.1 Clostridia bacterium | reverse complement strand
TGTCTCAAAATTGTTAGTACGATTTTAGTACGCAGAGTGGTGAAAGAGCACAATGAAAAGGTGGCTTGATTAACACCATAATTATACCATTTTAAAACGATTTTGTCAACATAAATACGAACATAAAAAGAGAGAAAGAAGTAGGCGCGCCGCGCCTACTTCTTTCTTGGTGGTTATATGTACATTCTTTCGTGAAAATACTTTTTCGACACCTTACCGCTAAAGGTGAAGAATCCTTTTTTCTCAAGCTCTCGATTGAGTCGATCTATTGTTCTGTACGCAGAGGCACGAGAAATGCCCAAAATTGTCGAAACGTCATTTGCGGTGTAAAATTCAGCCTTTATTACTTCATTCATAGTTATATAATTCCTTTCACTTTTTCAAGATGTTATTTTATGTTTTTTTGTTGTTGATATAAATATCACTAACAATATTATAGTAGAGTTTTAAAGAACGTATAGTGTTTGGTCAAAAAAGTGAGAATTTTAATGAATTTTGAGAAATTTGAGACGTGTGAGAATTCACTATTTACGGATTTTTTACGCCACTAAAATACTTCCAGACGTCAAACGAAGGACGCTGAAAGTTCAAATCCGAAAATCCGTGTGTCAAGTGTCAATATACAAAAAGCACTTAAAAAAGCCTTATATTACAAGGACTTTAAGACATCGTGCGGCGGATTATCATTCCCGCCGCACGATGTATCACGTGTCAGAATGGCACTTGATATATCACATAGGTAGCTCAATAAAAGAGACTAACCCCCTTATTTATATTTTCGTACTGAATTATAGGTTGCCTTCGATTTGCCAGACGTTAAATTTATAGAAATACGAGGTATTTTATTATGGCAAAGAGAACTAAACCAAAGGATATTGACCTTCAGAACAAAAAGGCGTGTGACGAGCTCAAAGACCGTATGCGTGTTGTATTTATGAGATTAACTGTTACGAACACGGTTAAAGACCCCGAAATGAAAAAGCTATACGGAGACACCTTTACCTACACCGAGGACTACATTAAAAAGTTTTTCAAAAGATATAAGTGCATTGAATTCTGTTATATCTTGCACGAAAACGACGTTAACGAGTTCGGGGAAATCGAACAACCCCATTATCACATCTGTATGCGTTATGTTACAGATTCGTCTTTCAGCTTTAAGGTGCTGAAAAAAGCGTTTCCGTTCGGTATGATTCAAGTCGGTAGGTATTGGAATTGTATGGTACAGTACTTGATTCATAAGAACGATAAGAAAAAAACACCCCACGAGGTGTCTGAAATCGTTACCAATATTGACCCTGCAACGCTCAAGTTCTACTTGGAAAGTGAATACGAAGACCCCAAAAAGAAGGAGGATAACGCCTTGACCGAGCTTTTACAGATGATTTTGGACGGCTTGAGTCGTAAACAGTATCTTTTGATGTTGGATAACGAAAGAGAGAAATATTTACCCATTCACAAAAAGTACGCTTCTAAAATTAACGAGTTTTTCAAGATTCAAAAGACGTTGTTTGCGGAAAAAGCCAAGAAACGTGATATTCAAACCATATTTGTCGAGGGGGCGGCAGGCTCGGGCAAGTCTGCCTATGCGGTTTCTCTCGCGGAGTCGCAGGGGCTTACCTATTATGTTTCGGGCTCTTCCAATGACATTATGGAAGGCTACGACAACGAGGACGTTTTAATTATAGATGACGGTCGTTCGTCTATTTTTAAGTTTTCGGACTTCCTCAAGATTATTGACCCTCACGTATCGACAGCCATTCAATCG
>JAFYLF010000085.1 GCA_017537195.1 Clostridia bacterium | reverse complement strand
TTGTGCGAACAGTACAAAATGGGTAGTCTACCGGCAGGTGCTTTTTTATTTTCTTTATTATTAAATTCATACTTTTTTTACAACTATTTGCAGCTTTTTATAGAATATTAGCATTAAATATGATAAAATGTTATAATCATTCATATAGATAGGCAGAAAGGCAGAATCACACAATGAAAGCAAAGAGCAAATTCGTATATATTTGCTATTTAATGCTCAGGTGGCTTGTAAAGGTTTTCTATCCTAAAACCACAGTTGAAGGCACCAAAAAACTTCCTGATGAGGGTTGTATTATAGTGGGAAACCATACCCAAATGAACGGCCCCATTGTTGGTGAATTGTACTTCCCCGGAAAACGCAAAATCTGGTGTGCTTGGCAGATGATGAGTTTAAAGGAAGTGCCTTCATATTCATATAAAGATTTTTGGAGTTTAAAGCCTAAGGGAATCAAATGGTTTTACAAGCTTTTATCCTATTTAATTGCACCTATTGCAGTTTGCATTTTTAATAATGCCAACACCATTCCGGTCTTTCATGACTCAAGAATTATATCCACCTATCGTCAGACTGTCAGCGCCTTAGCCGAAGGGACAAAGGTAATTATATTCCCGGAATGCTATGAACCGCACAACCACATTATAAACAATTTCCAAGACAAATTTATTGATATCGCCAAAATGTATTATAAGCGCAACGGCAAGGCGGTGTCTTTTGTTCCAATGTACATAGCTCCACGCCTTAAAAAAGCATATTTAGGACGCCCTATCGCCTTTTGCCCCGACCGTCCTATCGAGGAGGAGCGCCGTCGCATTTGCGATTACCTTATGGAGCAAATAACCGATATTGCCCAAGGCTTGCCGGAGCATAAGGTTGTACCCTACATCAACACTCCCTCAAAAAATTACAAGAGTAACATTCCCAGCAAGGAGGCAAATGATGAGAAAGCCGGTTGTTAATTATAAGAATTTCCGACCATCGAAGCTAAGCACACCTGAGTTTTATCATCTTAATTATTTGTTTGGGTGGTTAGGCTATTTCGCGCTTTACTTTTTAACCGAAAACCTTATCCCCGCCGAAAAATGCTATCCGGTTCACTGTTGGCTTGATGATATTATACCATTTTCGGAAATCTTTATTATTCCATATGTGTTTTGGTATTTGCTAATAGCCTTCTCCCTCTTGTATTTTGCTTTGTATAATACGAAGAATTTTATAAACCTTCAAAAATACATAATAATCACTCAAATCGTAGCTATGGCAATATATATTATCTTCCCTAGCCGCCAAGACCTAAGACCCGTAGAATTCCCGAGAGATAATTTTTTAACCGATGTTATAAATCTTATTTATACCTTTGATACAAATACTGGTGTTTGTCCGTCATTACACGTGGCATATTCAATCGGTATAGCCTCCACCTGGCTCAGAGAAAAATCAGCCTCTTTACCTACGAAGCTTTTTATATCAATAGTAGCTGCATTAATCTGTATATCGGTTGCCTTTGTCAAACAGCATTCTGTCGTTGATATCTTCGCCGCCTTACCGGTCTGTGCCTTAGCAGAATGGCTGGTGTTTTGGCCCCCAAAATTCCTTAAAAGATATAAAACAGATAAATAATAAAAATCGCCGCAGACTTCAAATCTGCGGCGATTTTCTATTGCATATTTTTAATAAAGTTAATTTTTCCGCCTGCCAATAATACCTCAAGTTCTTTATCAGTAAGCTCAATTAACACCGGAATTTTCTTGTCTTCAGCCTCAAGAACAAGCCTGCCATTTTTAACTCCATCAACGCAACCGTTGATTGTAAGGTCGCTCATTTCGGCTATTTCATTATAATCATCGGGATTTTCGAATACCAACGGTAAAATACCGGAATTTATTAGATTTGCCTTATGAATTCTTGCAAAGCTTTTTGCAATTACAGCCTTTACCTTTAAGTAAAGCGGTACTAATGCGGCGTGCTCACGGGAAGAGCCTTGTCCGTAATTTTCACCGCCTACTATAAATCAACCGTTGTTTTCCTTAGCACGTTTAGGAAACTCAGGGTCACAGGGTGTTAAGCAATAATCCGAAAGATGCGGGATATTTG
>JAFYLF010000084.1 GCA_017537195.1 Clostridia bacterium | reverse complement strand
TCCTTCTTTCAGAAAAATATTGATTTTTACAGATAAATAGCTTAAAATTGGAATATATTTTCACTTAGGAGGCAAAAATGGAATCAGTTTTACATAAAATCCGGTCACTTTATGGTGAAATGGGGCCTGCAGAGCGAAAAATTGCCGATTGCATACTAAAAAATCCCGATAATATTATATCGGCATCGGTTAGTGAACTTGCTTCGCTTTCAGGATGCGGTGATGCTACCGTTGTGCGTTTTTCAAGAAGGCTTGGTTTTTCTGGATATCAGGGACTTAAAATCGGTATTGCAGGAGAGCTTTCCTCCGCCTCGGTTTTAAGCGGTCAGATTAACAAGGACGATTCCTGTTATGATATTTTTTTAAAACGTATAAGCGACGTGGCGGTTGCCCTTAACAATACCAAAACCGCCCTTGATGCAGGGGAAATAGAAAAAGCGGCGACGGCGGTTAAGAATGCAACGCGCATTGTTATTTTCGGTCTTGGAAACTCCCAAAGTGTTGCCATTGACGCGCAACATAAATTTCTGCGACTTGGACTCAATGCCACCGCCTGTTGCGATAATCATATGCAGGCAATTATTTCGGCGCATCTTGACGAAAAAAGCGTTGCAATCGGTGTTTCCCATTCGGGCTCCTCAAGGGATACAGTTGAAGCTCTAAAGGCGGCACGAAGCTGCGGCGCAACCACAATATGCGTTACCAATTACGGCGCATCCCCCATTACAAGCCAATCGGATATCTGCCTATTCACAAAAAGCGAGGAAACAAGGCATACAATTCTTGCCATGAGCTCTCGTATTGCTCAGCTAACAATTTTTGATGCAATATATACCTATATAGTTGCTCACGGTGAAGGCAAAACGGTTCAGGCAATACACGACACCGAAATGGCGCTAAGAGATAAGAAATATTAAAAAAGTTCCGTAAAAGTTTTTGCTTTTACGGAACTTTTTTTACTTTTCTACCTTAATTTCGCCGTTTTCCTTTTCAAATTCGGCAATACATTTTCTTACAAGATAAAGAATCTGACCGTTTCCTGAACGCCCCTCATATTTTGCAATATAGTGAAGTTTATAATGTAGGTCGGGGTTTATTTCAATTCCTAAATGTTTATTATTCTTATCTCTCATAATTTTTTACCTCAATAATCTTAATTTGAGTATATTTTAAGATTATTTTGTGTTATAATGGGTTAGGTATACTTGTTTTAAGTATACCAAATACAAAGGAGGTAAATTTATGAAGGTTGCCATAGTCGGTTCAAGAAATCTTAAAATTTTTGACATTGAAAAATATCTGCCGAAAGACACAACGGAAATTGTGAGCGGAGGCGCGAAAGGAATTGATACTTGTGCAAAAGTAACGGCACAGAAAATGGGAATAAAAATTACAGAAATTTTCCCTGAATATAGAAAATACGGCAAATGTGCACCGATTAAAAGGAATTTGCAAATAATTGAATATTCCGACGAGGTTATTGCCTTTTGGGATATGAAATCCCGTGGAACCAAAAATGTTATTGACACTTGTAAAAAACTTAATAAAAAGATTACTGTGCATATTTTTTGAAGCAAAATGAAAACAGGCGGAAATTTCCGCCTGTTTTCATTATATCATAAGATTGCAAATAAGGTTTGAAAATTCGGTGGGATTTTCTACCGACATACCGCCGATAAGTCTTGCCCCTGTGTAAAGAATTTTTGCATAATCGGCAAGTTTTTCCTTGTCGTTTTCAAATAACTCTTTAAGTTTTGGA
>JAFYLF010000083.1 GCA_017537195.1 Clostridia bacterium | reverse complement strand
GCATTGTTTGTGTTACAGTTTTCATGACGAATGGTTAATCCTCCTGTACGTTTTGGTTCAGCAACTTAACTGTAACACAGGATTTTCCATTCGTCACTTATTTTTTATTGCCAACTGTAACATATCTATTGTAAACCTACATGGGAAGTTAATTGATGTATCTTTATTTATTTACCTATGTGTTCGAACCACTGCATATTTAAGCGATATTTTGTGCTAACGCACAAAACGATATATTTGGCTTACGCAAATTCGATATAACTACACTTCGTTCCGTTGCGATATGATATAAATTCCATTCTCGTCCCGCAGGGACATATCGCATTACGCAGTAATATATCGCACCGAAGGTATATCGCAAATTCCGTTAGGAATTTATATCGATGAAAAAACGACAAGTCGAAACTTGTCGTTTTTTTCTGGCCCGCCTGAGAGGATTTGAACCCCCGTTCTTCAGAATCGGAATCTGTTGCGTTATCCAGCTGCGCCACAGGCGGAAATATTTTGTATTGTTTTTTATAGACATATTAATAATGTCATTACGAGCGAATGCGAAGCAATCTAAATTTAAACATATCAATTCAAAAGATTGCTTCGTCACTTCGTTTCTCGCAATGACTATATTTTTATATTCATAATAATTACGAATTACGAATTATATTTTACTTTTCATAACCCTTCGGGTTATTTTTTTGCCAATTCCAAGTATCACGGCACATTTCGTCAATGCCGAATTTTGCTTCCCAACCGAGAACAGCCTTTGCCTTATCAGCATTAGCATAAACTTCGTCGGGGTCACCAGGGCGGCGTGGGTCTATTACATAAGGCACATCAATTCCGTTGGCTTTTACAAATGCATCACGAAGTTGTAATACGCTGGTGCCGTTTCCTGTGCCAAGGTTAAAGGCTTCACAGCCCTTGTTTTCAAGCGCCCAGTCCACCGCTTTAACATGGCCGTTTGCAAGGTCAACAACATGGATATAGTCACGAACACCTGTGCCGTCAACAGTTTTGTAGTCGTCACCGAAAACATGCAGTTTTTCGAGCTTACCGACTGCAACCTGTGAAATGTAGGGCATAAGATTGTTTGGGATACCCTTGGGGTCTTCGCCGATGGTTCCGCTTTCGTGTGCGCCGATGGGGTTAAAGTAACGAAGAAGCGCTATAGACCATTCTTTGTCGGCAACATAAAGGTCACGTAGCATCTCTTCAATAAAGTGTTTTGTTCTGCCATAAGGGTTGATAGCGCCTAAAGGCATACCCTCTACAAGTGGCATTTCTGTTGCAACACCGTAAACGGTTGCTGAAGATGAGAAAACAATCTTCTTTACACCGAACTTGTTCATAACTTCGAGCAAAACGAGGGTGCTTATGAGGTTGTTATCGTAATACATAATCGGTTTTCTTACCGATTCGCCAACCGCTTTAAGCCCTGCAAAGTGGATAACCGCCTCGATTTCGTTTTCTGTGAATATTTTGCGCAAGGCTTCCTTGTTTCTAACGTCTTCTTCATAGAATTTTATAGCCTTGCCGGTAATTTTTTCTACCCTCTTTAAAGATTCACTACTGCTGTTATCAAGGTTATCGATAACGATAATATCGTAACCGGCATTTTGCATTTCAACACAGGTGTGACTACCTATGTAACCTGCACCGCCTGTAACTAAAATTGCCATAAATAACTACTCCTTTCGGTGTCTTTTGCTATAGTTTATTTTATATTATATGAAATGTTTTGTCAAGAAATATGTACCCTAAAGCCTTTGCCAGAAGTTTTTCGAAAGTTAAGACTTTTTCTTAAAAGTTAGCATAAAAGCCTTGACTTTTATTTTGCCTAAAGTTATAATTATATTGCATAATTTTGTTGTAAAGTTAACAGGAAATTTTATACAATTTTATCAAAATTTGTGCATTTTCCGCTGTGAGCGGCTTCATTATATTTAAAAGAAAAGAGGTACTTCACAATGGCGAAAAAACAACCAAAATTGGATGCTAACGGTTATCGCAAGTTTGGCATTCGCGATAGCGTGGCTTACGCTGCAGGTGACTTGGGATGTAATATGAGCTTTGCACTCAAGAGCACTATGGCAATTTTCTGGACACAGTTTATGAAGATGGACTTATGGTATGCGTTATTGCTTATCATAGTTCAGGTTTGGGATGCGATAAACGACCCGCTTATCGGCTCTATTATTGATGCTGACCGACGCAAATATAAGCGTAATAAATTCTTGGCTTACATATGGGCAGGCTCTATCGGTCTTATCGTGGGCGGCGCTTGTTGCTTCCTGCCTTTCCCGAATGCTCCTACTTGGGCAAAATTCATAATCTTTATTGCAGGTTATGTTGTTTGGGATGCTTTCTATACCGTAGCAAATGTTCCTTACGGTTCACTTCTTTCTCTCATTTCTAATGATGTTAAGGACCGTGCATCTCTTTCGGCTTGGCGTTCAGTAGGCTCAATTTTTGGCAATATGCTTCCAATGGTAATTCTTCCGTTTATTATTTATGATAAGGATAACAACCTCATTGGCGAACGCGTATTTATCGCCGCTCTTATAATGGGCATTTTAGGTTTCTTCTGCTTCCAGTTTATGATTAAAAACACCACAATCCGTGTTGAAACAAACATTGAGCTTAGCGAAGAAGCACCGAAATTTAATGTATTCAAGGCTTTTGCAAACTTTATCAAAAACCGTCCTGCAGTTGGCGCTACAATCGCTGCTATGGGTATGTTTATCGGTATGCAGGGCGCGGCTACTGCTGTTACTGTTGTATTCCAGTCCTACTTTAAGAATGTTCAGATTTCGGGTATTATTCAGCTTTTCGCTATGATTCCGATTGTTCTGTTCACTCCTTTGGCTCGTAAAGCCGTTGCTCGCTTCGGTAAAAAAGAGCTTGCAACCTTTGGTTCTATCTGCTCAATGGCAGCAGGTCTCGGTCTTTTTATAGTAATGCCTGACAATACAGGTCTTGACCTTATTCTCTATGTTGTATTCCAACTTATTTTCTCATTAGGTCTTGGCATCTATTCAACAGTTTCCTGGGCTATGATGGGCGACGCTATCGACTACAACGAATGGAAAACAGGCACAAGAGAAGAAGGCACTGTTTATTCGCTACATTCCTTCTTCCGTAAGCTTGCACAGGGCATCGGTCCTTCGCTCGTACTTGTTATAATGGTAGCTTTCGGGTATGTTGGCGCTAACGAAGGTAATCAAGTTTGGGAAGTTGCAGTTAATATGCGTTATTTGGTAGCTGCTACTTATATGTTCTCGGCAATACTTCAGTTCATCGGTCTCGGTCTTGTTTATAACCTTGACAAGAAGACACTTGCCAAAATGAATGAAGAGCTTGGTCGTAACACCGAAGAAGCTCAAATAGAAGCTTAAGTTTTTACGATGCCCGATTGCCTTGTGCAGTCGGACATCATTTTATGTAAAATTAAAAGTTAATTCATACACTGTGATAATTTTGGGTTTAAAATAGTTACAGTATATTTTTTTGGAGGAAATGAAATGCGAAATGTTATAAACTTTAATGCTAAATGGTCATTTACCAAAATGGCGGATACTATACCCACTGCGATAGACAAAGAGTGGGAATTTGTAAATTTGCCACACTGCTGGAATGCTATTGACGGACAAGACGGCGGTAACGATTATCACCGCGGAACTTGTTATTATGCTAAAGAATTTTCTAAAGCAGATTTACCCGAGAATGATTTGTATTACCTTGAAATTGAGGGCGCAAATTCTTCGGCGGATGTATATTTAAATGGCAAAAACTTAGCCCATCACGACGGCGGTTATTCTACTTGGCGTGTAAATTTGAGTGAAACACTTGAAGATAATAACCTTTTGGTTATTGCGGTTGATAACTCTCCCAACGAGACTGTTTATCCGCAAATGGCTGACTTTACCTTCTATGGCGGTCTTTATAGAGATGTTAAGATTATTGGTGTTAATAATTCGCACTTTGACCTTGATTATTATGGCGGTCCGGGACTTAAGGTTACTCCCGAGATTTACGGAAGTGATGCAAAGGTTAAGATAGAAGGCTTTGTTACAAACGGAAAACTCGGTCAAACCCTTTCTTACACTATTTTTGACGCCCAACAAAATGAAGTGGCAAAAACCGAGGTTGCTGACACCGATGTTACATTAGGAATCAAGGATGTTCATTTGTGGAACGGTAAAAAGGACCCATATCTCTACACCGCTAAAATCGAACTTATTGAAGACGGCTTAGTATTGGATACAATATCCACCCGTTTTGGTTGCCGTACATTTGAAATTGACCCTGAGCGTGGATTTATTCTTAACGGCGAAGAATATCCCTTGCGCGGTGTATCACGCCATCAAGACAGATGGGGCTTGGGTAACGCTTTGCTTCCCGAACACCACAAGGAAGATATTGAATTGATTTGTGAAGTGGGTTGCACAACTATCCGCTTGGCGCACTACCAACACGCGCAGTATTTCTATGATTTGTGTGATGAAAAGGGGCTTGTAATCTGGGCGGAAATTCCTTATATTTCAAAGCATATGCCTACAGGACGCGAAAACACAATTTCGCAAATGAAGGAACTTATCACCCAAAACTATAATCACCCGTCAATCGTTGTTTGGGGACTTTCTAATGAAATTTCTATCGGTGGCAGCAGTGATGATTTGCTCGAAAACCATAGAATACTCAATGATTTGTGTCATGAGATGGATAAAACCCGTCTTACTACTATTGCAGCAGTTTCTATGTGCAAGATGGATGACCCGTATCTTCAGATACCCGATGTTGTAAGCTATAACCATTACTTCGGTTGGTACGGCGGAGATACCGATATGAACGGTCCGTGGTTTGATAAATTCCACGCAATGCACCCGAGTATTCCGATTGGTTGTTCGGAATATGGTTGTGAAGCGCTTAACTGGCACACTTCTGACCCGAAACAAGGCGACTACACCGAAGAATATCAGGCTTTCTATCACGAAGAACTTATTAAACAGCTCTTTACCCGTAAATATATGTGGGCAACACATGTTTGGAATATGTTTGACTTTGGCGCTGATGCGCGTAACGAAGGCGGCGAAGACGGACAAAACCATAAAGGTCTTATGACATTTGACCGCAAGTATAAGAAGGACTCTTTCTATGCTTATAAGGCTTGGCTTTCGGATGAACCATTTGTTCACCTTTGCTCTAAGCGTTATATTGACCGTGTAGAAGATGTTACAAAGGTTACTGTTTACTCGAATTTGCCAGAAGTAGAACTTTTTGCAAACGGAGAATCTTTAGGCAAGAAAACAGCAGAAGACCACTTCTTCTATTTTGAAGTTAAAAATGTGGGTGAAACAAAGCTTGTGGCTGTCGCAGGTGACTGCAAGGACGAAAGTGTTATCCGCAAGGTAGAAGAATTTAACGAAGAATATCGCCTGAAAGAAAAGGGCGCAATTCTTAACTGGTTTGATGTTAATGCACCCGAAGGTCGCTTCTCTCTTAATGATAAAATGAGTGAAATTTTATCCACTGTCAGAGGTAAGTTGCTTTTTATGAAGCTTATGGCTACGGTTATGGGCGGTAATAAAAAAGACGGCAAAAAGGGCAAAAAGATGGAGGCTATGGGCTTTGAAGTTACCCCTGAAATGATGAGTATGATGGGTGGCTTTACTGTACTTCGTCTTGTAACTCTTATGGGCGGTATGATGGCAGAAGGTAAAATTACCAAGGAAATGCTTCTTGATTTGAATGCTAAACTCAATAAGATTAGAAAACCTAAAAAATTCAGAAAATAAGGAGCAACACGCTTATGCAAATGACATTTCGTTGGTACGGCGAGGGAAATGATAAAATTTCCCTTTCCGATATAAAACAAATCCCAGGTGTTACGGGGATTGTATGGGCGCTCCACGATAAGATGCCGGGCGAAATCTGGCAACCCTCGGAAATTGCCGAGGTAAAGCGTCAGTTAGATGAATACGGCTTTAATATGGATGTTGTAGAATCGGTAAATGTTCACGACGATATTAAAATCGGTCTGCCCACAAGAGATAAGTATATCGAGAATTACAAGCAGACTATTCGCAATTTAGCGCTCTTTGGCGTTAAGGTTATCTGCTACAACTTTATGCCGATTTTTGACTGGACACGCTCAGATTTGTTCCACCCTGTAGGTGATGGCTCGACTGCGCTTTTCTATGAAAAGGGTATGATTCAGGACGATTACAATGCAATGGCTAAATATATTCTTGATTTCACCGAAAAGTATAATATGTCTTTTCCCGGTTGGGAGCCTGAGCGAATGGCAAAACTCGACGAGCTTTTCAAGGCTTACAAGGGTGTCGACCACGAGAAACTTTGGGCAAATTTAAAATATTTTCTTGAAGCGCTTATGCCCGTTTGCGAAGAAACAGGTATAAAAATGGCGATACACATGGACGATCCACCATGGGATATTTTCGGTCTTCCAAGACTTCTTGTGGACGAAGAAAGCATTGACCGATTTCTTAAAATGGTCGACCATCCTTGCAACTGTTTAACACTTTGTTCGGGCAGTCTTAATGCTAATCCCGAAAACAATGTAGCAGATATTGTAAGAAAGCATTGTGACAGAATTGCCTTTGCGCATATCCGCAATGTAAAGCATTTTGAAAACGGCGATTTTTCGGAAGCGAGTCACCGTGATTGCGATGGTGATACAAGAATACTTGATGTATTAAAGGCTTATCATGACTGCGGATTTAAAGGTTATATCCGTCCTGACCACGGAAGACACCTTTGGGGCGAAACCCCAGGTAATGTCCGACCAGGGTATGGTCTTTATGACAGGGCGCTCGGTATTATGTATATGCTCGGCGTTTGGGATATGTTAGAAAAGTTAAAAGGAGAAAAATAATGATAAAACTTCCTTTGAATTTAGATTTTTCGGGTAAGGTTGTTGTAGTAACAGGTGCCGGCGGACTTATCTGCGGCGCTATGGCAAGAGCTTTTGCGCAATGCGGAGCAAAGGTTGCAGCTTTAGACCTTAATGAAGATGCTGTTAAAAAATTAGCCAAGGAATTAAAGTCTGAAGGCTTCATTTGTGAAGGCTACGAGGCAAATGTTCTCGAAAAGGAATCACTCGAAGAAGTGCATAATGCAGTACTTCGTGACCTTGGAGAATGCGATGTTCTCGTAAACGGTGCAGGCGGTAATAACCCGAGAGCCACTACCGATAATGAATATCACCACGAGGCAAAAGAGGGAGGAAAGTCCTTCTTCGATTTGGAGGCGTCGGGTGTTGACTTTGTGTTTAAGCTCAACTTCCAAGGTACTCTTCTTCCTACTCAGGTTTTCGCAAAAGATATGGCAGACAAGAAGAGCGGTTGTATTTTAAATGTTTCTTCAATGAACGCTTACACTCCGCTTACCAAAATCCCCGCTTATTCGGCGGCAAAGGCGGGTATTTCGAACTTTACCCAGTGGCTTGCAACACATTTTGCAGGTACGGGTATCCGTTGTAATGCTATTGCCCCAGGGTTTTTAGTATCGGCGCAGAATAAGGCGCTTCTCTTTAACCAAGACGGAACACCTAACGCTCGTTCGGCAAAGATATTGAACGGTACACCCACAAACCGTTTTGTTGATGCGGGAGAATTATTGGGTGCCACTTTATTCCTTTGTGATGAGGGCTGCGCTTCGGCTATTACAGGCGTTGTACTTCCGATAGACTGCGGTTTTGCAGCATATTCGGGAGTATAGAAATACAGGTGGTATTGATATGAAAAATTATGTTGGTAATCCGTTACAGGTAAGGGGTGCAGAGCGCTATATACTTCAAGGCGGTAAAGGCGACGGAATGCACTTTATAAATGTGAGAAACGGTTTAGGCCTTGAAGCCTGGATTTCGGTTGACCGTGCGGGCGATATTTCTCGCCTTACTGTTGACGGTAAGAATATGGGCTTTTTCTCACCCTGCGGATATGTTGCTCCCCAATATTATGATCAAAAGGGACTGGGATTTTTGAAATCCTTTACAGCAGGTTTTATTACCACTTGTGGTCTTACAGCGGTAGGTTCCCCTTGTGTTGATGATGGGGAAGAATTAGGACTTCACGGCACGGTTTCGCATATTCCTGCAGAGGTTTGCGCTATAGAGGAAGACGATGAAGCCCTGACTATTAAGCTTAAGGTTGTTGACGGAATAATCTTTGGCAAAAAATTGGTATTAACCCGTGTTTATCGCTTTTCATATACCGAAAACACCTTCCTTATGGAAGATATTGTTTCAAATGAAAGTGAAAATCAGTCACCATATATGATTTTATATCATTGCAATATGGGATATCCGCTTTTGACCGAAAACAGTGTTATTAAAATACCGCACAATTCGGTTAAAGCAAGAGATGACCATGCCCAAAAGTATATAGATTCCAAACTTCTTTCTGATACCCCTCAACCAAATTATCAGGAGCGTTGCTATTATTATGATGTAAAGGAAACCGACGGCATCGCAAAGGTTGGTATTTACAGTGATGACGCTAACATCGGTCTTGTAATGTCTTATGATAAAGCAGAGCTTGATTGCTTCACCCAATGGAAGATGTTAGGCGAAAAGGACTATGTTATGGGACTTGAACCCGGAAACTGTAACGCCGACGGTAGAGATGTTACCCGCGAGAAAGGACTTCTTAAATTCTTGCAGCCCAACGAAAGTGGCAGAACGGCAATTAAATTTAGCTTTATTTCTGAAAAAGAAAAATTCGAGAAGAGCTTTTAACTAAATAGCTTTAAGGACGAGAAAAGAGCACTATGGTAAAGCATAGTGCTCTTTAAATTTGGTGCGGAGGTTCATAATCAACCTTAAACGCGAGGTATAGACTATAAAAAGAAGAACCTCAACTGCGCAAATTGCGCGTCGAGGCACTCGACTGGTGCGAGTGATGGGACTTGAACCCATACGTCGTTGACACACGCCCCTCAAACGTGCCTGTCTGCCTATTCCAGCACACTCGCAAATATATTCACTTTTTAAAGCGCTCAATTATTATATCAAATCACATCATTGTTGTCAACACTTAATTTTAAAAAAATTGATTTTTGAAAGAAAAACACTCTATCACGATGGATAGAGCGTTTTATATTAGTAAGCCTTGCCCCAATAGAGCATATTTTTAGCGGGTTTGCCACAGCAAACGCAAGTTTCGCGTAAAGTTTCTTGGCTTTCGAGCGGAATGCAACGAGAAGTTACGCCTGCCACTTCCTTGAGTCTGTCTTCACATTCTCTGTCGCCGCACCACATAGCGCGTATAAAGCCGGGTTTATTTTCGGCGATATCAACCATTTCTTCAAGGTTGTGTGCATCGTAGGTCATTTCTTCTCGACGAGCGAGAGCTTTATTGTAAAGACCGTCTTGCACAGCCTTTAAAAGCTCTGGGATTTTGGTTTCGAGTTCGTCTAAGCTTACAACAGTCTTTTCGCCATTATCACGTCTTACAGCCACACAAACACCGTTTTCGATGTCTTTAGGACCGAGTTCAATACGGAGCGGAACACCCTTCATTTCGTATTCGGCAAACTTCCAACCGGGTGACTGCTCACTGTCGTCAATCTTAGCGCGGCAAACAGCGTTAAGGCGGGCATATACTTCATTAGCCTTTTCGAGTACGCCCTCTTTATGAGTAGCAATCGGCACTACAACTGCTTGAATAGGAGCAATCATAGGCGGAAGTACAAGACCGCTATCATCACCGTGAGTCATAATAACTGCGCCGATAAGGCGAGTTGTGGTGCCCCATGAAGTCTGGAACGGATATTGCGGTTGGTTGTTTTTGTCGGTAAATGTAATATCAAATGCTCGGGCGAAGCCGTCGCCAAAGAAGTGCGATGTACCGCTTTGTAAAGCCTTACCGTCGTGCATAAGCGCTTCGATTGTATATGTATCCTCAGCGCCTGCAAAACGCTCTTTTGCGGTTTTAACACCCTTTATAACCGGCATTGCAAGATATTCTTCAGCAAACTTTGCATAAACATTTAATTGTTGGATTGTTTCAGCTTCAGCCTCTTCACGTGTGGCGTGAAGAGTGTGACCTTCCTGCCATAAAAATTCTCTGGAACGAAGGAACGGACGGGTGGTCTTTTCCCAACGAACAACGCTGCACCATTGGTTATAAAGTTTGGGTAGGTCGCGATAAGAATGAACAATATTTTTAAAATGGTCGCAGAAAAGGGTTTCGGAAGTGGGGCGAACACAAAGGCGTTCTTCCAAAGGTTCTTCACCGCCGTGGGTTACCCAAGCAACCTCGGGCGCAAAGCCTTCAACATGGTCCTTTTCCTTTTGCAAAAGACTTTCGGGGATAAACATAGGCATATAAACATTTTCGTGTCCTTTTTCTTTGAAAAGGGCGTCCATACTTTTCTGAATGTTTTCCCAAATAGCATAACCGTAGGGGCGTATAATCATACAGCCCTTAACCGAAGAATAGTCGATAAGCTCTGCCTTGATACAAACATCGGTATACCATTTAGCGAAATCTTCTTCCATAGAAGTAATAGCTTTTACTAGTTTTTCTTTAGCCATAGTAACAGTGTGTAAACACACATACCTGCCTTTCATAAGTGCTTTTAATATTATAAAATAAATAACATAATTTTGCAACCTTTTTTATATAATATAAAAAAAGTGTTGACAAACACCGAAAGAAAACATATTATTTTATATAGAACCTGTCTTTTTTCGACAGATTATTTAGGAGGACTACTTATGACATTTGATAAAATTAAAACCATTTTAGCAGAACAGCTTGATGTTGATGCTGATACTTTAACAATGGAAACCGATATTGCAAAAGACCTTAATGCAGACAGTCTTGATGTTGTAGAAATTTTGATGTCTATTGAGGACGAGTTCAGTGTTGAAATTCCTGATGAAGAAATTGAAAACATCAAAACAATCGGCGACTTGGTTGAATATATCGAAAATAATTAACAATTAAAAAAACACCTTGTAAGAAGTTTGTTCTTGCAAGGTGTTTTTTAATACTGTTAAAGTGTTTCGATTTTAATTAGATTAGTGTTGCCAGACTTACCGTTAGTCATACCGCCGGTTATGATGATTTTGTCATCCTTCTTTAAGCCGAGCAATTCCTTGGTAAGACGGGACGCACTGTAAAATAAGACTTCAGTAGAATTAAAACTTTCGCACATAACGGGTGTTACACCCCAAGAAAGCGAAAGGCGGCGCCAAGCTTTTTCATTAGTAGTAATTCCCACGATTGGCACAGCGGGGCGGAAGCGTGATACCATTCTGGCAGTAATACCTGAAATTGAGCAAACCGCAATCGCTTTGGCATCAATATCAATCGCCATACCGCAGGTTGCGTGGGAAATGGCATCAACGGTGTTTTTGATTTTGAATTCTCTTGTCAAAAATCGCTTGTTGTAATGAATATTTTCCTCGGTGTTTTGGGCAATTCTCGCCATGGTCTTAACTGCAAGCACTGGGTATTTTCCCGCAGCAGTTTCGCCCGAAAGCATAATAGCGCTTGTGCCGTCATAAACTGCGTTTGCAACATCGGAAATTTCGGCTCTTGTCGGACGGGGATTAACTATCATCGATTCAAGCATTTCGGTAGCGGTTATAACCCTTTTACCGAGCAGTCGGCATTTGGTAATGAGCTGCTTCTGAATAGCGGGAAGCTCTTCAAACGGAATTTCCACACCCATATCGCCACGGGCTACCATTATACCGTCGCAAACCTCACAGATTTCTTCGATATTATCCACACCTGAACGGTTTTCAATTTTGGCAATAATACTGATTTCTTCGGCGTTGTGCTCCTTTAAAAATGCCTTTACATCAAGTAAATCCTGTTTACAGGAAACAAAGGAGCAAGCAAGAAAATCAATATCGTTTTTAATGCCGAATAGAATATCCTGCTTGTCCTGTTCGCTGAGATATACTTGTTTTAAAGTTTTGTTTGGAAAACTCATACTCTTGCGGTCGGAAAGCTCGCCGCCGACAATTACCTTGCAGTTTACATCGGTATCAGTAAGGGACACAACTTCAAAAATTAAAAGTCCGTTATTAAGAAGAATTCTATCGCCAACCGTAAGGTCGTGCGGCAAATTTTTATAATTTACCGAAACCTTTGTTATATCACCGTCAATTTCGTCGGAAGTGAAGGTGAAGCTGTCGCCGTCTTTAAGGAATATTTTTCCGTCTTTAAAGGTTTTAATGCGGTATTCGGGACCCTTTGTGTCAAGCATAATTGCAATGGGCAAATTGAGATTTTCGCGAACCTTTTTTACCATATCAATACGCTTTTTGTGGTCGGCGTGGGTGTTGTGCGAAAAGTTAAGGCGCGCAACATTCATGCCGGCAAGACACATTTCACTGATGGTTTTTTCATCGTTACAAGCAGGACCTATCGTACAAACAATTTTTGTCTTTCTAATCATTTTATCACCTAGGGGAATAGTATAAATATTGTTTTATAAGCTTTTTATAAGTATAATTATAACACAACTAATGTTAAATAGCAACACAGCCACTTGAAAAAAGTGGGAAAATGTAGTAAAATTATTGCATATTCTTAAAGGAGAAAACGAATGGATATTAGATTTAAGATTTTTCCGTTTTTAAAAAGCTTTTGGAGTGGTTTTAAATCGTTCTTTTTAAAAGAAGATAAGGCTACAAGAACCGAACTTAAAGGACTTGATTTGGCTGATATTTTTATATCGTTAGCGCCTTTGGCAATTTTCGGGTGCTTGCTTTTTGGCTTGCGCGCCGTTTTGGTTTTGCTGACTTGTGTTTTAATCCCTGTGATTTTAGATTTTTTGTGGGAGCTTATTTTTAAAAAAGAAAAAAAGGGTGTTAATTGGTCTATTACGCTATCGGGACTGATATTAGGTCTTACTGTAAGCAGTCGGCTTAATATTTTTTTGGTAATAGCGACGAGTGTGCTGTTATGGACTTTGAGAAAATTTGTCCTTAAAGGCAGTTATTTACAGTTGGTTTTTTCTGTGCTGATAGTAAGAATTGTTTTTGGCGCAATTTTTTATAATGCGTTTAAAATTTACAATTTCCCGTTTATCAATACTCAAGCGCAAATGTTGCCGTTTGACTATATTTTTAGTGCTACATCCTTTGTTTATCCGGCAAAATATCTGTTTTTCGGTCTTCATAGCGGTAATATAGGCGAAACATCGGTGCTGTTACTGCTTGTGGGCGGAATTTATTTAATGCTTCGCAAAATTATAAATCCCATTATCCCGTGTGGATTTTTAGTGAGCGTGGCAGCACTTTCGCTTATTTTTGGAAGAAGCATTACAATCTCGCTTTTAGGCGGAAGTCTTTTCTTCGGGTTATTTATTATGGCAATAGATTACAGTTTTATAACTACTCCCCGTTATAAGAAAATTCTTTTTGGTATTGTGTGCGGAGCTTTAACCTTCGGGTTGAGAGAACTTTTAAAAACCGAAGCGGTAGGTATTGCCGTTTTGATTACATACGTTGCCTTTATGTATATAAACATAAAAAATATAAAGATAGTATTTTCATTCTTTAAAAATCTTAATTATAAAGGCTTTGTAAATAAAATTATGGCTAAATTTAAGCAAAGGGAAAAAGAATAAATCCGTTTGTTTGCGGTAAATTATTTGTAGAATTTTTAGAAAAAGGTGACTTATTTGAGAACAAACGGAATTTTAATGCCGATTTTTTCGCTTTCGTCAAAAGGCGGAATCGGCACTTTTGGGAAAGAGGCCTACCAATTTGTTGATTTTTTAAGCGATGCAAAGCAAACCTGGTGGCAGATTTTACCCCTTAACCCCACAAATTACGGCGACTCGCCATATCAGTCCTTTTCTTCGTATGCTGGAAACCCTTATTTTATTGACCCTGAAATGTTAATCGAAGACCGACTTTTAGAAGTTTATGAGTTTGAAAGCTTCGATTTTGGAAGCGATCCTAAAAAAGTCGATTATAGTAAGCTTTATCAAAACCGAAACAAAATGTTGAAAATAGCATTTTCGCGTTTTAAGGAGGACAAAGGTTACAAACAGTTTTGTTTGGATAATGCTTTTTGGCTTGAAGATTATGCAATTTTTATGGCTATAAAAAATGCAAATGGTGACGTTTCGTGGGAAGAATGGGACGATTCACTTCGTTTTCATGAGGCTGATGCGATGGAAAAGGCTAAAAAAGAACACGCCGAGAACATCAAGTTTTATTGTTTTGTGCAGTTTATGTTTGCAAAACAATGGAAAGAGCTTAAATCTTACGCTAATAAAAAAGGCGTAAAAATTATCGGCGATATTCCGATATATGTGGCATATGATTCGGCGGATGTTTGGTCGGATATCAAACAGTTTCAGCTTGATAAAGATTTGAAACCCAAAGCTGTTGCTGGCTGTCCGCCTGATGTTTTTTGTGAGGACGGGCAGTTGTGGGGCAACCCCCTTTATGATTGGAAATATATGAAGACTGACGGTTTCGGTTGGTGGAAAAGGCGTATAAAATATGTATTGTCACTTTATGATTGTGTGCGAATCGACCACTTCCGTGGGTTTGAGTCATATTATTCGGTGCCTTACGGTGATAAAACAGCGGTAAACGGAAAATGGAATAAGGGACCGGATATTGCGTTTTTCAAAGCGATTGAGGGTGAGCTAGGCAAAAATTTACCTATTATAGCTGAGGATTTGGGATTTTTAACTCCTGCAGTTTTAAAAATGCTTAAAAAGTCGGGATACCCTGGAATGAAGGTTATACAG
Source organism: Clostridia bacterium (assembly GCA_017537195.1). Taxonomy (GTDB): domain Bacteria; phylum Bacillota; class Clostridia; order Oscillospirales; family Acutalibacteraceae; genus UBA737. The sequence goes on along the minus strand of JAFYLF010000083.1, from coordinate 7,762 downwards.
TTCGCTTTTGATACCGAAGAAGAGAGCGAATATCTCCCCCATAATTATGATAAAAATTGCGTGGTTTATACAGGTACGCATGATAACGATACAATTATCGGCTGGTCAAACCACAGCCCCGAAGAAGAAGTCGCTTATGCCGAAAAGTATTTGAATGCAAAAAGAAACGACGGTTTTAATTGGGCTATGATGAAGGTTGCAATGATGTCGGTAGCAGATACTTGTATTCTTATGATGCAGGATTTAATCGGTCTTGGAAGTGAAGGCAGAATAAACACGCCGTCAACGGTGGGTACAAACTGGACTTGGCGAATTGATGGCAGTTGCATCAACGATTGGCTTGCAAAAATCGTTGCAGAAAATACCGAAGTTTACGGAAGATCAGGTAAAGAAATAATAAAGTAGGGACAGGCATCCCCGACTGTCCGAGAATAAGCAATTTATCCCCACTGAGTAATCCGTGGGGATTTTTGTTGATTTTAGTCGAATGTAAGATTATAATATTTATAAAGTTAAAAAGTAGAGGAGCATGAGTTATGAATGCAAAAGTTTTAGAAGCATTGAAAGTGGTTGTGAAATGGTTGACAGAACACCCTGGTGTATTTTTAAATATCACTGAACTAATGCCACAGAAAAAAGAGAAAAATAGTGAGTTGAGCGAGGAGTTGTTGAAACTCGACCAAAAAATCGATGCGGAAATGTTCTTTGTTCGCAAACAGTTACATATTATGAAAATTATGCTATCTGTTATGGGAGCAGTATTAGGTATAGCAGTTATTGCTATTGTTTTGCTCGCTATTTTATAATAAAGATATTTTTTGTGTATAGCAAAATGGACTGCAATAAAAAGAGCGAATAATAATATGTGAAAATAAAACGGAGAAGCAAATTTGCTTCTCCGTTTGTTGTTATTCAAGAATATAAATTTCAGCAGTTCTCACACCAAAGGCCTGACATTCACTTTCGGAATTAAAGAAAAGGTCAATGCCTGTGGGGTGCTTTTTAACAAATCCGCCGGTGTCGGCTGCTACAGCATAACCGTAGATATACTTACCGTCTGTTGTTTTGATGAACATTTTAGTTCCGTAAGGGATAACCTTTGGGTTAACCGCAATGTAACCGGGTTGAGGCATAACACCCGTAGAACAACGGTTGCCTGTGTGGGTGTATGCGGTAGCTCTCACTGTCATTTTTGATTTATAGCTAACGGGAATTCCGTTTTCATCAAGCTCGATTTCTGTTTGAGGTGAGAGAGTAGAGATATAACCCGACGATGAGTAACTGTTTTTAGTAACCTTTGTGCCAACAGTAATCTGCTTGCTGACAGGTTTTGAAAGTACAACAGTTTCGGTTGAGGTTTCAACAGAAACGCCATTTACAAACTTTTCGGTTAAGATAACCTCGTTAAGACCGTCCTTGCCTTCAGCAGTAACCTTTTCGGAGCCTTTTTTAAGCTCACTTGAGTAAACCTTTTTGGTGTCAAAGGGAACAGTTTCCTGCGTTGAGGTTGTAACATAATTTATATCGGTATAATCGATATAACAGGTTTTAGTGATTTTAGTATCTAATGAGGGTTCGACAAAGTCAAACTCGTCAGGTGTAAATCCTGCCTCATTTAAGGCATCCTTTACAGTTCCACCGATAAAATCAATAGTAACAGTTTGGTCGCCCTTTGTGATATGAACGGGGAAAACATAAGAGATTTTAACGGTTGTAACATTGTCAGATGTTTTTGTTTCTAAAATCTCATAATTTTTTGACTTTAATGCGATACTTTCCATAACCATCGCCACATTATTATTAAGAGAGCGAACGGTGTAGGTTTCGTGTCCGTCGAAAATTTTAATTGTGTGGATTGAGCAGTTTAGTAAAGTAGCACATGCGAGGGCGAGAGCGGTCATAAAAGACGCAAGAGCCAGTCGCAGTTGTCTGCTTTTTATCGAAGCGGACAATTTACTCTTTATTTTTTCTATCATCCAATAACTCCTTTAATTTAGGCCGAATAAAATGTGTATTTTCGGCTTGATTTTCAAAGCGAATGTTATTATAACCGATGTTTTTGTAAATGTCAAAGTAAAAACAGGGGTCAAATTTGGTCAATTTGCCCAAAAAAGTTCTTATGTTTAAAAAGGTTACAAGTTTGTAACACTTTTTAATGTAGCAAAATGACAATTTTTGTCAAAACGCTTGTGCAATCCTACAAAAAAGCCTATATACAAGGTGACAAAATGCCTTGAAAACCGAAAAAACACTATTTGTAGGGGTGATTTTTAAGAATAAAGTGACTTAAAACAAAATGTTGGGGTTTAAAAACTTTACAAAATTTAGCGGTTATGATATATTATACATATATATAATATGTATAATCTCAAAAAATATGACTTTGGGGTGCTTATGGAAAAGTTTAAAGCAACAGTTATGGATACTTCGGCGGTTAACCGCGCATTAAAGCGTATTTCTCACGAAATTCTTGAGAGAAACAGCGGTAGTGATAATATATGTATAGTGGGTGTAAAGCGTCGGGGTGTTCCGCTTGCGCAAATTATTGCCGACAACATATATAATATAGAGGGTAAAAAAATACCCACCGCCGTTTTAGATATCACCTTTTACCGAGATGATGTGGAAAACGGGTCGCTTGACCCTGTAATCCACCCGTGCGATATTCCTTTTTCGGTTGCGGGAAAGAATGTTATATTGGTAGATGATGTGCTTTACACCGGCAGAACGGCAAGAGCGGCGATGGAAGCCATAATGAGTTTTGGCAGAGCGGCAACCATTCAGTTTGCGGTGCTTGTTGACCGTGGACATCGTGAATTGCCCATACGGGGCGACTATGTGGGCAAAAATATACCCACTTCTAAAAGTGAATTTATATCTGTGAAAATTCCGCCCTATGACAAGGTATGTGCTGTGGAGATTTTTGAAAGAAATTAAGTTGCAGAAATTTATTTAGATTATTAAAGGACGCTTAAAAGCGTCCTTTAAAATTGTTTTCTTAATTTTTCTAAAGCGGATTTTTCAATTCGGGACACATAACTGCGTGAAATACCGAGCTTTTTTGCAATCTCTCTTTGTGTAAGCTCTGGGTTAGAGCCAATGCCATATCGCAGCTCTATTATTTCCAGTTCTCGTTTATCAAGAGTTTTATTTAAAATGCTTTTAAGCTTTTGAAGTTTGAATTTTGTATCCAGTTCTTCGACGATATCACTCTTATCGGCTATAACATCAATAAGGGATAGCGCATTCCCCTCCTTGTCGGTATCAATAGGGTCGCTTATATATACATCTTGAGCCGATTTTTTTTGATTTCTGAAAAACATCAGAATTTCATTTTCAATACAGCGGGAAGCATAGGTTGCAAGGCGGATGTTTTTATCTGCCTTAAAGGTGGAAACCGCTTTAATAAGACCTATTGTACCGATGGATATAAGGTCGTCTTGGTTAGATGAATTGGCATAATATTTTTTAACAATGTGGGCTACAAGGCGCAAATTGTGTTCAATTAGTTTATTTCTTGCATCAATATCGCCTTTTTGGCTTTTTTCTAACAGTTCGGCTTCACGCTTTGCTGAAAGCGGAGCGGGAAAAGAGCCTGCCCCTGTGACATGAAGCGCAAAATAATAAAGATTTGTAAATATTTGCAACAACAGATTAAACATATTATATCCCCTTTAAATACATTACGAGATATTATATGAAAATTACGGCTTGTCGCATAACGCCAAAAATTACTTATTTACTTTTGGGCTTTTGAGTGGTAAAATATATAAGGAACAAATGTTTGGGAGGGATAGAGTTGAGCGAACGAATTATACTTCACTGCGACCTTAATAATTTTTTCGCATCGGTTTCACTTCTTTTCAACCCCACCCTTGTTGATATGCCTGTGGCGGTCTGCGGAGATACTGAAAACCGCCATGGAATAGTCCTTGCTAAAAATGAAATTGCAAAGAAATTCGGTGTTAAAACAGCCGAACCTATTTTTGAAGCCAAAAGAAAATGCGCCGAACTGGTTACTTTACCCGCTATTTACGAAAAATATGAAGAATATTCGAAAAAAGCACAGGCAATATACGCTCGTTATACCGATATGATTGAGCCTTTTGGCATTGATGAATGTTGGCTTGATGTTACGGGCAGTACATTATTGTTCGGTAGCGGCGAAGAAATTGCTAATAAAATCCGTCAGGATATAAAGCGGGAATTGGGGCTTACTATATCGGTGGGTGTCAGTTTTAACAAAGTTTTCGCAAAATTGGGCTCTGACCTCAAAAAACCTGACGCAGTAACAGTTATTACAAAACAAAACTTCAAAGATAAACTTTGGGAACTTCCTATAAGCGACCTTTTGTTTGTGGGCAAAAATACGGCGAATAAACTAAATTCCATCGGGGTAAAGACTATTGGAGATATAACCCTTTGCGACGACCAGACGCTAAAAAGACTCCTTGGCAAAAACGGTGTGGATATTAAAAGATATGCTTTGGGTGAGGATAATTCCCCTGTGGTCCCCATCACAAAAGAGAGCAAGCCTAAAAGCGTGGGGAAATCTATTACCTGCGGTAAGGATTTTACTGAAAACGCAGAGGTCTGGAAGGTATTTTTAGAGTTTTCTGAAAATATATGCGATACTTTACGAGGCTACGATTTATATGCGAGCGGGGTGCAGGTGCATATCCGCACTTCTTCGCTTGTTGTGCGGGAATTCAGCCGAACCTTTAAAACCTCCACAAACTCGGCATTAACCCTTGCAAAATGGGGATTTGAACTTTTTTGTGAAAATTATAATTTCGCCGAGCCGCTGCGTTCTATTGGAATACGTGCGATAGGTCTTAAATCGCAAAAAACTGTGGTTCAACAGGATATTTTTGGCGAGGCGGATACAGAAAGCCAAAAGGAAATAATTGAGGATTCAATTTACAAGGTTCGCAAGAAATTCGGCGATTCTTCTATAAAAAGGGGAAGAATAGTATAGACAATCCTGAAAAAATGTCGTATAATGTTTGTAAATCGAAGTTGGAGGATTTTATGCGTTATACAAATGAATTTGATAATAATAAAGATAGCATAGATATATATAGTTCTTATCAGGATATTTCTTCAAGCAGTAAACACACTTCACGTACTAAAAAACGAAAAAAACGCAAGAGCAAGTCGAAGACAATTAAAGCGCTTTTAATTGTGTTTATTTGTGCGCTTGTTGCGTTGGGTGCGCTTTTTGGGTATGCTTTTTCCATTTTAAGCAGTGTTGACACCGAGCCTTTGGAAACCAAAAATCCCGAAGAACTCAACATTTCTACCAGTGAATATGACGGTGTAAAGAATATTGCATTGTTTGGAATAGATAGCCGTTCTGACGATACTTCGGGTAGGTCGGATGCGGTTTTGGTTTTAAGTATTGATAAAAAGCATGATAAAATCAAGCTGATTTCTATCGCTAGGGATAGTTATGTTTCGATTGACGGTCACGGCAAGGACAAGCTTACCCACGCTTATGCTTATGGCAAATCGACACTTGCGGTTAAAACGCTCAATAAAAACTTTGGTTTGGAAATTACCGATTACGTTACTGTAAACTTCTATGAATTTTCTCGTATAATCGATTATATCGGCGGTGTGAAAGTAGATGTTGACCAAAAGGAAATGGCGCATCTTAACAATTATGTTATTCCTGAACTGAAGTCGGGAACCGGTCTTGAATGTGATAAAATCACAGGTACAGGCACACAACTTTTAACCGGAACACAAGCATTGTGTTATGCGCGAATCCGTAAAATTGACGGTGATATCGAGCGTGGGAACCGTCAAAAAGAAGTATTATCGGCAATGTTTGCAAAGGTTAAGGATATGGGCGCCACAAAATTGCCAAAGGTTGCCCAAATGGTGCTTTCAGAATGTCAGACTTCACTCTCAACCAATGATATTATGGGACTCGGTCTTTGGGCTGTGTCGGCAAATCCTCAAATGGAAAACATCAGTATCCCGAATGAAAATATTTCCGCAAAAGGCAAAACAATGGGCGGAGTTTGGTATTATGTATATGATTTAGAAAAAGCGAAGTCCGAAATGAAGAAATTTATATTGGAAACAGAGTAAAAAAGAAAACTACTTGAAATTATTTTTCAAGTAGTTTTTTTAAATCGCTTTAAAGCAGATAAGACTTTATGTGAAAATTTTCTTATGGGGTAACTTGAGATAATATAAAACACATAAATTTTATAGCCTATGTGTTTTTGGCAGTCATAGTGCTTTCCGTTCCGGCAAAAGCCTTTAAGAATACCGACAATATTTTCGTGCGGTATACCGGTTTCGGTTAAAAACATACTGTCACCACGCAAAACGGGACAACCTTTTTTGAATTTTACAATTCGGTGTAAAACAAGGTTGTCGTCGGTTTTGTTGCGATACAGTAAAACATCACCCACCTTGAAGTTTTCGGGAGGTGGAATGATTATCGCCTTGTCCTTGCCTGAACGGAAAAGCGGTCTCATACTGTTACCTGATGTCAGCCCTGTTATTTCTCCGTTTTGTTCTAATAGACTTTTGGCAATATCTAAATTCTCAATCATCACAGAGCACTTCCGCTGTCTTTAGTTTTTCAATAAAGGTGTCGAGCCAATGTGAAAGCTCGTCCTGTGAATTTATTTCGAAGTCAGCATTTATTTTGGCGATAATTTCTTCCTTTGTAATGTCATTTTTCAAAAGGTTTATGATGTATTCACCTGTGTCGTTGGTTTTAATTATGCTTTGTTCACCGTGACCGCAATCAATCGGCACAGCAACCTTTTGCCCCGCAATTTCATTTATAACAAAATTATATTTTAATTTCATATTAGTTCTCCTTAAAAATGGTGTTATATGCAATTTGAGCCGCTTCTAAATCCATATTGCATTTAATCTTCCAGATTGCGCAGTCGTTTAAAAGAAGATTTAAAAGTTCAAGAGTTTTTGTAGCCGCCAAAGCGTCATTTGGTATAAAAATTTGGCTGAAAATATTTTTTAAGGCTTTTTCGGCGTCTATTTTTTCGCAATTGTTATTTTCGCTTCGTTCAATAAAGCAAATGTGCTTTATCGGAACTTTTGTGTTTGTTCCAAGCCCTTCTTTTCCGTTCCAGGGTGTCCCGTAGCCGTAGGGTACGCTATCAAAAAAACGAATGATAGGTTTATCACCGTTTATTATCTGCATTTTATCCCCCAAAAGCTCTTGCCACAATAGTGTGTGGGTTGATTTTCCCGTTCCGCTTAAAGCGGTGAAAGCGACACCTATACCACCGACTTCAATTAGCGAAGCATGTAAAAAAAGCGCATCATAAAAGGGCAAGCGCTCTAACAGTTTATTGTGAAAAGCAGCGGATTCTAACTGAAATTCGCTAGCGTCGAATTTAACATTATCGCGCAAAGTTTCAATATCGTTTGCAGATGTTTCTATTGCGAAATCTGCAGGGCTATTGGAAATATAGCTTTTTAAATAATACTGCAATTTAGAAGATGGATTTTTAAATTCAATATTAAAATCCGCAATACGGCATATCACACTGGATCACCCCTTTATCTTTTTTATAATACTATATTTTTAAATTCAAGTCAATTTATATATTCGTTTGCGAAGCAAACACATTGTAGGTTTACAATAGATATGTTACAGTTGGCAATAAAAAATAAGTGACGAATGGAAAATCCTGTGTTACAGTTAAGTTGCTGAACCAAAACGTACAGGAGGATTAACCATTCGTCATGAAAACTGTAACACAAACAATGC
>JAFYLF010000082.1 GCA_017537195.1 Clostridia bacterium | reverse complement strand
TACATCGGATATACGCACCACTTATCGCCTGTGCGGTGGTGGGTAGCCTTCATAATGCGGTAGATAATCGGGTCACGCATATTAAGGTTTGAAGAAGACATATCAATTTTAGCACGAAGTACCATAGCGCCGTTTTCGAATTCGCCTTCGGTCATTCTCTTGAACAAATCCTTGGTTTCTTCTATAGGTCTGTCACGGTAGGGGCTGTTTACACCGGGTTCGGTTAAAGTGCCGCGCATTTCCTTAATTTGTTCGGGGGTGGATTCATCAATGTAAGCGAGTCCCTTATCAATGAGCTTTAATGCACATTCATAGATAAAATCAAAATAATCGGACGCAAAGTAAACATTGTCCCACTCGAAACCGAGCCACTTGATATCTTCTTTAATAGCATCTACATATTCAACATCTTCTTTTATGGGGTTGGTGTCGTCAAGACGTAAATTACATTTACCGCCGTATTTTTCGGCAGTTGCAAAGTCAATGCAAATAGCCTTGGCGTGACCAATGTGAAGATATCCGTTAGGCTCGGGCGGGAAACGGGTTTGTACCTTTTCGTAAACGCCTTCAGCCAAATCTTCCTCAATAAAATCGTGTATAAAGTTGGAAACTTTGGTTTCTTCGGTTTTAATAATTTCTTCCATAACTAACCTCTTATAGCATTTTTAATGCGCTCTAAACATTTATCTTTTCCCAAAACCTGCATAATACTGCAAAGGTCGGGGGTGTTTCTTCTGCCTGTTATTGCGATACGCAATACAGTGCTAAGGTCCCCCGCATGGCCTTTGTATGCTTCGGGATTTGCTTTGTATTCCTTGGTTTCACTTGCAAAGTTGAGTGTGGGTGCGATTTCTTTTATCTTGTTAAACCAAGTTTGTTTATCATCTTCGGGGGAGTAAACTTCGCTGTATGCTTTCAAGAAATTAACAGCATCTTCTTTTGCAATATTTTCAGGAAGTGTAAAGTCGGGGGTGTAATATTCTTCGAACATATACGAGAAATATTCTTTGACCTCGTTCCACTTTGCAATATCCTTACGGGGCTTTGGTACATCACGATCGATAGCAAAGACCGCTTTTGAATATTCGGGGTTTGAAGTTAAAATATTGTAGAAATCGGTGTCGAATTCTTTTGCCCAAGCGGTTACAAAGCCATAAACCTGTCCGCTTGAAAGACGGGAAACCATATTTTTACTGACATCAAGAAGCTTTACGCCGTCAAACAAAGCGCCCGAAACACTCATTTTCTTTAAGTTAAACTTAAAGTCCTTATATGATTTATCGGGATTAGCTCGGCGCCAGTCTTCAAAGTCACTTGCCGCTATAGTCATAAGATATTCAATAACACTCTCACTCATAAATCCTTCTTCGGCAAAGAAGTGAACAGCGGCTTCGGGGTCTTTACGCTTTGAAATCTTACGCTTTGCACCACCATCGAGTTTCATAATGGGTGAAATGTGAGCAAATTTTGGTACCTTAAAGCCTAAAAGACGGAACAGTTGAATGTGCTTTGGTACGGAAGAAATCCATTCGTCTCCACGCATAACATGGGTTGTGTGCATTAAGTGGTCGTCAATAGCGTGTGCGAAGTGATAGGTAGGTATTCCGTCAGATTTAAGGAGTACAAAATCTTCGTCATTTTCGGGCATTTCGATTTTGCCCTTGATAGCATCCTCAAAAACAACCTTGTTATCTTCGTTTCCAGGGGATTTTAGTCTTACAACAAAGGGTTTGCCCTCGTCTATAAGTTTTTTTGCCTCTTCAAATGTTATATTGCGGTGCTTTGCCCATTCGCCATGGTAGCCCGTGCGGATTTTTTTAGCCTCTTGCTCGTTTCTTGTAGCCTCTAATTCTTCGGCAGTGCAAAAACAAGGATAAGCAAGGCCTTGACGGATAAGCTCTTTAACGTAGGTTTGGTAAATTTCTGCACGGTGGCTTTGCTGATATGGGCCGTAGTCGCCCTTTTGTTCAGTACCGCTTATAAAACCCTCGTCAATAGTAATTCCAAATCGTGCAAGACCGCCGATAATATCTTCAATTCCGCCTTCGACCTCACGCTTTTTGTCGGTATCTTCAATTCGGGTGAAGAATACACCACCCGAAGAGGTCGCAGTAATGCGGTTTACGAGCGAAGCAAATAAAACACCAAGGTGTAAATAACCTGTGGGGCTTGGCGCTACACGAACAACCCTTGCGCCTTCGGGTAAATTACGGGCGGGGTAGAGGTTTTCGTAGTAATCGGGTGTTTTGTCGATATTAGGTAATAATAAATCTGCAAGTTTAATGTTATCTGACATAATAACTCCTATAATTTTGGGGATAAATTTTAAAAAGGCTTCCCCTTGAGGGGAAGCTGTCACCGACAGGTGACTGATGAGGTGTATGGTAAAACATTCCACCTCATCCACCTCAAGCGGTCCCCCTTCTCCTCAAGGAGAAGGCTTCGGTGTTATTTCTTTATGGTCAAATTTAGTCTTTAGACAAAAGCTTGTTAAGCTCGGACATAAATGTATTTATATCTTTGAATTGGCGGTAAACAGAAGCAAAACGAACATAAGCCACCTCGTCAATGCCTTTGAGTTTTTCCATAACAAGCTCGCCGATTTTTTCACTTGTAACTTCACGGTCGAGTGAGTTTTGAATAATAACTTCGATATCGTCAATCACTTTATCGAGCATATCAATGGAAACCGGACGCTTTTCACAAGCACGCAAAAGACCGTTCATAATCTTGTTGCGGTTGAAGGTTTCACGTGATTTATCTTTTTTAATTACAATAATCGGAAGACTTTCGATTATTTCATAGGTGGTGAAGCGTTTAGCGCATTGTAAGCATTCACGTCTGCGACGGATTCTTTGACCTTCGTCGGTAGGGCGTGAGTCAATTACCTTGCTTTCTTCATAGGCACAAAAAGGACAATTCATAACAAATACTCCTTAAAATTAAATTTTTGCCAAATTATTACTTGTATTATACTACATATAGTGGTAAAATACAAGTGAAAATTTTATATTTTGGAGGCATTTTATGGCTAATTTACAGTTAGAATCGGCAAAAACGGGTGATGTGATTGCAATTATGCATACCACAATGGGTGACATTAAGATAAAACTCTTTAAGGATAAGACACCAAAAACCTTTGAAAACTTTACAACTCACGCTAAATCAGGCTATTATAACGGTCTTATTTTCCACCGTGTTATTAAGGATTTTATGATTCAGGGCGGCGACCCGATGGGAACCGGCATTGGCGGAGAATCTATCTGGGGCAAAAGTTTTGAAGATGAATTCACACCCGAACTTCACAATATCAGAGGTGCGCTTTCAATGGCAAATGCGGGTCCCAACACAAATGGAAGTCAGTTTTTTATTGTTCAGGCAAATACTGTACCCGCTAATATGTTAGAACAAATGAAAGATTTGCCCGAAGCTTTCCCGCCGGAATGCGCCGAAGCTTACGCTGAAATGGGCGGTACACCTTGGCTTGACTACCGCCATACAGTATTCGGTCAGGTGTATGAAGGAATGGATGTTGTAGACGCTATTGCAAATGTAAAAACAGTTGCAAACGACAAACCCGCCCAAGATGTTAAAATCGAAAATATTGAGATTATAGAGCTTTAATGAATAAAACACTCCTTTAAAGAAAAAATATCTTTCAAAAGGAGTGTTTTATTATGCAACTTAGTAATAAACAGTATTCGCAGATGGTAAAAAAACAATCACCGCCATCACCAAAGCTTAAAGATTGCGCTGCGGCATTTTTGGTGGGCGGTTTAATATGCACTTTGGGACAACTATTGTCAGAACTTTATAAAACCACCTTCGCGCTTGACGAAGAACGGGCAAAGATTGCAGTAACAGTAAGCCTTATCTTTTTGGCAGCGTTGCTTACCGCTTTAAAACTTTTTAGTAAAATTGCAAAATTTGCAGGCGCAGGTACGCTTGTTCCAATAACAGGATTTGCAAACGCGGTGGTATCTCCTGCAATAGAATTTAAAGCAGAAGGCTTTGTCTTAGGCGTGGGCGCAAAGATATTCACAATCGCCGGACCTGTTATTGTCTACGGCACAGTTGCAAGTGTGATTTATGGGGTTATTTATTGGGTAACGACATTGTTTTAAGGGGCGGATGTGGGCATCCGCCCCTACGAAACATATCGTAATTCTTGTAGGGGACGATGCCACGACGTCCCAAAAAAAGGCTTGACCAAATCGGTCAAGCCTTTTTTAAATATTATCGTTTTTTATTGGGATTTTATATCCTATTTCATAGGTGTAAAACATACCATCGATGAATCTTCATCTAAAACCTGCAGGACAGCCGGCGTTTTCAATGTGTTTCTACCGTCTAAACTCCAGACCACTTCTTTTTTTTGATTTACTTCAAAGAAATGAATACCTTCATCTAAATGACCATGCCCCATCCAATTCGTGAATACAAAATTTCCATTAGATAAACGTTGAACTCCAAGTAGCCAACGGATGTTTATTTCTGGCATGTCCGAGTTGGTTAAAGACCATACTTCATTACCATTTTCATCAAGCTCATAAGCACCGGACATACAGGTATATAGAATATGATTGTCAGGTAATACAACAAAGCCGAAAGCATCATGGTGGATATCAAATTCCTGAATAATTTTTCCATCCAAGGATAATTTTAAAATTTTATTTGTTCCCGGTTGCACCAATAAATATGCGTTTCCAATTTTTCTTGCCAATCGCATACCTTCGTGTGATGGTCCTTCATAAGGTATATGTATTTGGGCAAAGATATTTCCATTAAAATCAATCTCCAAAAGTTGCGGTTCTCCCAAAAGACCTAACAAGACGTGACCGTTTTTAAGAGGCTGACAACTGAAGATTTCTTTCCCTGTCAGATAACGGTTTTTGACTGTACCATCAGATGAAAGGAGAGTAACACCGGCGGAGTTTCTGCCACTGTTATGAGCGTATAATATATCCCCATTGGGTAGCACCCATAAATCAAACGCGCCAATCACATCGCATATTTCTTGTGTTATCTTTCCGATTTCATTTATGAACAATAACTTACTTGTTTCTGTATCACTACATATAAAATGGTGCTGTTCATTGCCTGAAATTATCATGATAAGGCCTCCTGTTATTTCGCCATTTTCAAAATGTTTACAATTCCTTCTCGACCAATTTTAGGTATAGATGGTAACATACCTTCGCTATCACAGCCGTGGGCAACGATTTCATCTGCGATTTTTTCTATATCTGAAACGGGAATATTAGCGGCAGATAAAGTATGCGGAACTCCGACTTCATCCATAAACTTAATAAAGCACATTGCCGTTTCTTCGGCCACTTGATGATTGGTTTTTCCGTCGCGGCTTAAACCAAACACCTTTTCTCCAAGCAAAGCAAATCGTGCTTCACGCTCTTCGTTAAGAGTACAGGTATAACGGAAATAGGAATCAATAAAGATTGCGAGCGTTACGCCATGCGGAGTGTTGTATAGTGCCGAGAGTACGTGACCCATTTGGTGCATAGGGGTTGTTGCATTAAGACCGGATTGCAAATAGCCGTTCCATGCCAATGAAGCAGCCCACTGCATAGTCGCTCTGTGTTCTACGTTTAAAGGGTCTTTTATAATTTCTCGCAATTCATCTATGATTGTTACGATAAGACCTTCGTGCAATCTATCTTGTAAAGGTGAGTTTTGATCTCCGTTAAGATAGGCTTCCAGAACATGTGACATAGCATCTACGGCACCGACTGCCGTTTGATATATCGGCAGTGTGCAAGTAAGAGATGGGTCAATGATTGAAACGGTGGGATATAGAGTAGGGGCAACTATATACGCTTTTTCTTGAGTGACCTCGTTGGTCGCCACGGCAATACAATTCATTTCGCTGCTTGTTGCAGGAAGAGTGGGAATCATAACGGTTGGCAGACTTTCTTCGGGAGGAATTGAAACAAAACCATCATGGCGGGATACGAACATATTCCACAAATCGTTCTTATAAAGCGTTCCTGCTGCAATCGCTTTCGTTGAGTCCATAACACTGCCGCCACCAACGCCAATACAGAAATCCACGCCTTCTTTTTTGCAAATTTCAGTTGCTTCTTTAATGTGACAAAGCAGTGGATTGGCTTTTACACGATAAAATTTAATGACGTCGATGCCGCCATTCGTCAACTGTGTCTCAATGTCAGAAAGTAGTGATTCCAAAAAAGTAATGTCATCATAAGAAACAATAAGAGCTTTTTTACCAAGTTTCTTTACATGTTTAACAATGTTTTTTGATTCTCCGATGCCGAATGCAACTCGAACGGGATTATAAAGTTCAAAATTTTGCATACTATAAAACTCCTTTTTAGTGCTTTGATACAATGTTACTATTAACATACTATGATGTCCATAGAATTTAGTATTATATTTTAGTACTATACTATTATAAATCGCAACGGCAAAGAGTAAATTTTACTCTCTGCCGTTGGTATATATTTTCCTATATTCACTTGGTGGCATTTGATAGGCTTTGCGAAACATTTTGTTGAAGTAAACCGAATCAGTGATTCCCACTGCATCACAGATTTCAACAACTGTTTTATCGGTATTTATTAGTTCATTTGCTGCAACAGATAATCGGTAATTGTTTAAATATGTAATAGGTGAAACACCTATTTCTTTTTTGAAAACTGCAAATAAATGCGATTCGGATAAATTGACCGCTTCTGCAATATTCTTTATGGTGATTTTGTTTTTGTAATTATTTCTAATATAAGTGATTGCTTGGTCCAGATGTATCGGTATTTTATGTTTCTTAGTTTTTGAAATAAGAGAAAGAATCCTTATAATTTCATAATAGCATATATATTCATCAAATATATTATCCGATGCAAACAAACGGTCAAATAATAAATTCATTTCAAGTTTGTAAGCTTCAGGAATAATGACGGGAAAATCATATATAGTATCGTAGTTATATACGTCGTTAACCTTGATTTTAAAAAACACCCAACGACAAACCATATTTTTACTTAGTTTATCGGCATTGTGTATGATTGTTTGCTGTACGTTAGACGGCGCAACAAAAAAACCGCCAACTCCGGTATTATATGTTTCACCTTTACCTATTTGAATATCATAATTTCCTTCAACTGCCTGTACAACGGACAAATAGGGTAATGTTTTTATGTGGCGAATACCGTCATACGATGTGGAATGAAATGCTTCTTTTTCAACATAGTTTAATTCGATTTTTTTAAATTTCATTATCTTCACCGATAGTATTGTACTAAAAAATAATATAATAGTCAATTCAAATAATAGTTTTTTTCATTATAATTAAAAACGAGGTGATTGTATATGGAATTTTTTGCCGTTAATGGAAAAAGACCGATACGGTTAAGCGAAGCAACAAGAAAATTTGCTTTTGATTCTTTAAATCATAAATACGGTCAGGATACCTGTAAAACGCCTGCCGTTTTGATGGATAATTATGAAGATTTTGAAAATTTGTCTAATCTTCAAAAATACGATGCGATAATAGAACGCATCGTAAGAGAAGCGCCCATTCGTATATGCGACGGGGAAAAACTTAGTGGCTCGGCAACCTTGGGACTTGCCATGCAGCATAGAGTTCCTGCCACTTTCAATAGTGAACAAGGTATATTCGATTCTGTTAGCCATTTGACAATTGATTTTGAAACCGTTGTTAGAAAAGGTGCAAATTATATTCAAAAACAAGCGGAAGAGGCGTTGGCGAAATATATAGGAAGTGATAAAGAGCCATTTATTCGTAGTTGTTTGCATTGTATTAGATGTATGAAAATATGGCATAAGCGATATTTGGATGAATTAAAAAAGAAACCTGAATATCGTACAAATTATGAGAATTTGCAAAATGTACCATTTGAACCTGCAAAGAATTTTTATGAAGCGGTACAAAGTATTTGGTTTACTTTTGCATTTGTTCGCCTTTGTGGTAACTGGCCGGGAATAGGCAGAATTGATTGGTTGCTGGGAACATATTTAGAAAAAGACCTCGCCAATGGTACGTTAACTCTTAATGAGGCAAGAGAAATACTTGCACACTTTTTTATAAAAGGATGCGAATGGATTAAAGGCGGTGAGTGTGTTAGCGGAGATGCACAGCATTATCAAAATATTGTCCTTGCCGGTGTTGATGAGAATGGTAAGGAAATAACCAATCAAGTTACATTTCTCGTTTTAGATATAATAGAAGAGTTAGGAATAAGTGATTTTCCTATAACAGTTCGAATAAATAAAAATACAGACAATAAATTACTTAAGCGTGTAGCTGAGGTTATACGTTTAGGTGGTGGAGTAATTGCAGTATATAACGAAGATTTGATTATAGAATCTTTGGTTGATTACGGATATGAACTATCGGAAGCCAGAAAATTTGCAAATGACGGTTGTTGGGAAATACAAGTACCGGGAAAAACATATTTTATATATACGCCTTTAGATGCTTTGCAAATTTTACAGAACAAAACATTGGATAATTATAGTCAAAGAGTTTCGTTTTTAACTTTCAAAGGATTATATAATAAATTTATTTGTGATCTGAAAAGCGAGGTAGAACGCGTTCTTCCTTCAAGAGATTGGAGTTGGAGATCAACTACTCCGTGTACGGTGGTTTCGCTTTTTGAGCAAGGGTGTATTGATAAAGGTTGCTCTTATTTAGAGGGCGGACCGATATATAATGTCCTTTCACCTCATATTGGTGGATTGCCTGATGTGGTTAACAGTTTGTATGCTATTAAGAAATTGGTATTTGACGAAGAAAAAGTGGCATTTGGTGAATTGATGCAGTTACTTAAGAGTAACTGGGAAGAAAATGAATCATTAAGGCGATATGCACTTAACAAATATGCTTATTTTGGAAATGACAACGACGAAGTGGATAATATCGCTAAAGACATAATATTTGAATTTGCTAATGTTTGTGATGATATACGCTGTGTATATAAAACACCGGCAGGCATCAGTACGTTTGGGCGACAAATTGAATGGTCTCAACTTCGTTTGGCAACAGCTTTTGGTAAGAAGGCACATGAAGTATTGTCGGGCAACTTTTCGCCAACTCCGGGAACCGATAAAGAGGGAGCAACTGCTATTATTAAATCATATTGTAAGGTTGATTTAAAACGTACAGTATCGGGTGCAGCACTTGATATTAAATTACTTCCATCTGTCGTAAATGGCGAAAAAGGAGCGGAAGCCATTGTTTCATTGATTAAGGGGTTTATTACACTGGGTGGACATTTTATGCAACTTGATATTGCGGACGCAAGTCTCTTAAAGGCGGCACAGGAACATCCAGAAGATTATCAAAATTTATCTGTGCGCGTTTCGGGTTGGAATGCCCGTTTTGTTACCCTTAATAAAGAATGGCAGGATATGATCATCGCCCAGACAGGAAGTGAATTTTAATGAGAGTGGCAGATATTCAACGCTTCTGTATGCGCGACGGACCGGGTATCAGAACAACGGTATTTTTAAAGGGGTGTCCTCTTCGCTGTGCATGGTGTCATAATCCCGAAACGCAAAGCAATAAAAGAGAACTTTTATATTATGAAACCAAGTGTATCGGGTGCGGTGCATGTGCTGTTTGTAATCAAAATGCACACGAATTCTCCGATTATCACACAATTCAGCGTGATTTGTGTATAGGCTGTGGGGAATGTGTAACGGAATGTCCTACGGGCGCATTGGAAATCATCGGAAAAGATTACACCATACAGGAACTTTTGAAAATCATAGAGAAAGATCGCGCTTTTTACGGTGAAAACGGCGGAGTCACATTGTCTGGCGGCGAACCCTTCATGCAGTCGGAGGAAGCCTTTTTGCTTCTGGAGCAGTGTAAGAAAAAGGGTATACATACTGCTATTGAAACGTGTGGATATTTTTCCTCCGATATTCTGAGTCGCGCTGTGCCGGCAACCGATTTGTTTTTGTGGGACATTAAGGATACGGATTCCCGAAGGCACAAAGAGTATACGGGAGTTTCAAATGAGAGAATAATTAACAACTTGATCTTGGCAGATTCACTGGGAGCAAAAACGCGAATCCGTTGTATTTTGATAAACGGTTTAAACACCAAAGAACAGCACTATAAAAACGTTGCGGGCATTGTCAGTCGATTAAAATATTGCGAGGGCGTTGAGTTTATTCCTTATCATTCGTACGGAGGAGCAAAAACTGTTGCATTAGGGGAAATTTATTTAGGAAGCGATAAATGGATCCCGTCTAAAGGGCAGATTGACGAAGCAAAGAAATATTTGCAAAACAAGGGAATAACGGTATTATAATTAGAAAATTTTACAAAATCACTGTGTCCTATATTGACAGCAGCAGAGGGATTTGTTTTAGGCGTTGGCGCTAATATGTTCAAAATCGCAGGTCCTGTAATCGTCTACGGCACTATTGCAAGTGTGATTTATGGGGTTGTGTATTGGGTAACCACATTATTTTAAGGTAAAAGGGCGGACATTTTCCGCCCTTTTTTATTTTTGAAAAACCTATTATCTGAAATATAAAGATGCAATTTGAATATAATGTATCTGTGAACTTATAATAATGTTAAGATGTTTTATTCATTTAAAAGATATTAAAAGGAGTATTACAATGGAAAAAACACATAAAAAGAAAAATAGATATTTCGGTACTGACGGCTTCAGAGGGGAAGCGAATATAAACTTAACTTCCGAACAGGCATATAAAGTCGGTCGGTTCCTTGGGTGGTATTTTTCTTCGGCTATTTCGGGTTGCACAAATCCTAATTACCGCCCGAAAATTGTAATAGGCAAGGATACCCGTCTTTCAAGTTATATGCTTGAGTATTCTATAGCGGCAGGTATTACAGCGTCGGGAGCGGATGCGCATATGCTTCATGTAACTACAACTCCAAGTGTTTCTTATGTTACAAAGCAGGACGAATTCGACTGCGGAATTATGATAACTGCATCTCATAATCCTTTTTACGATAACGGAATAAAGGTGATTAACCGTTATGGCGAAAAGCTTGATGATGCCACTACTGCTTATATTGAAGATTATCTTGACGGTGATTTAGAAGCGCTTGGTTTATCCGAAGACCTACCGCTTGCAACAAAGGAAAAAATAGGTAAAATCATAGATTATGTTTCGGGTAGAAACCGATATGTAGGTTATTTAATTTCATTAGCGTCACATTCCTATAAAAATTTAAAAATAGGTCTTGATTGTGCGAACGGTGCTAGTTGGATGATTGCAAAATCGGTTTTTGCGGCATTGGGGGCACAGGTAAAGGTTGTTGGTGATACACCTGATGGACTTAATGTAAACAAAGACTGCGGTTCTACACATATCGAAAATCTTTGCCGTTTAGTTAAGGAAAATCATCTTGATTTAGGCTTTGCATTTGACGGCGACTGTGACCGCTGTATTGCGGTTGACGGGAACGGAAATGTGGTTGACGGCGATAAAATGCTTTATATATTGGGTAAACGCCTTAAAAACCGCGGTATGCTAAATGGGGATACAGTGGTTGCAACGATTATGTCCAACAGCGGATTTATGAATTCGCTTAAAAAAGCGGGAATGAAATGCGTTACAACCGATGTGGGCGACCGCTTTGTATATGAATGTATGCAAGAAAATGATTATTCATTGGGCGGTGAACAGTCGGGACACATTATAATTAAAAAATATGCTACAACAGGTGACGGACTGCTTACTGCAATTATGATTACCGAAGAAATTTGCGACAGCAAATTAAGTTTAAGCGAACTTGCAAAACCTATAAAACTCTATCCGCAGTTTACAAAGAATGTAAGAGTAAAAGACAAGGACGCCGTATTCGCTGACACACTTGTTTTGGAAGAAAAGCAAAAAATAGAAAATATCATAAACGGCAAGGGTAGAATTTTGCTTCGCAAGAGCGGAACTGAGCCTGTGGTTCGTGTTATGGTAGAAAGTGAAGAGAATTCCGAAGAATATGCTAATAGACTTGCAAACTTTATTGTCGAAAGGGGACATTCGGTTGAGTAATAGCATAAAAACTTCAAGTTTATTTGATTGTAAGGTTTCATATTTAGAAAAACTTTTTCAAAATTCTCAATATCCTTGGGAAATGTTACCCGAGATAAAAAATCACATTAAAGAACTCTTAAAAGACGGTATTGAAGGCTTTACCGAAATTGCAGAGGGCGTACTTGTGGGAAAGAATGTCAAAATTCACCCTTCGGCAGTAATTGAAGCTCCCGCAATAATCGGTGATGACACCGAAATTAGACCTAGCGCATTTCTTCGTGGAAATGTTATAACAGGAAGAGGTTGCGTGATTGGAAATTCCAGTGAAATTAAAAATGCAATCCTTTTAGACTCGGTTCAAGTGCCTCATTATAACTATGTGGGCGATTCGGTGCTTGGAAATAAAGCACATATGGGTGCGGGGTCTATTTGCTCAAATCTTAAATCCGATAAAAAGGAAATTGTGATACACGCCGACACCCCCATTCAAACAGGTCTTCGTAAAATCGGTGGAATTTTAGCCGATGGCGCTGATGTGGGCTGCGGTTCGGTTATAAATCCAGGCACTGTTATTGGTAAAAATAGTCGCATTTATCCGCTGACGGCAGTCAGGGGAGTAATACCTGAAAATGTGATAGTTAAATCTATGGAAAATATTGTGAATATTAAGTAATAAAAAAATTCCTCGTTTCATAAACTTTACTAACAAAGTTATGAAGCGAGGAAAAATTATGGACAACAAAGCCTTAAAAACGGGAGTATTTTATAATCAAAATATTTTTTGTGACACCTGCGAACAACCAATAGATGTAGATTTTACTTTGCCTGATTACTGCCCTGATATTTCAAAAATTTTCAAATGTAAAGCCGTCGCTCGTATTACTTCAAAAGGGATTAACGGAAAAAACATTACAGTTGACGGAATGGTTCAGATAACCCTTATGTATTGCGATAAGGACAATAATCTTTGCTCTTACGAATATATGTATCCGTTCAGTAAAACAAAGGAAATCCCCGAAGAATGTGATAATGCAAATCTCACCGCCACCGTTAAATGTGATTATTTAAATTGCCGTGCAGTCACAGGCAGAAAGGTAGATATTCACGGTGCGGCAAGTATTAAAATTCGAGTTTTCAAGCGGCACTCAAATGAAATAGTTTCGGATTATGATGGGGATAATGTTCAACTAAAGCGTTCATTGGCACCCGCAACCGTACCAATGGGTTACCGAGAAAAGTATATTATAATCGAAGAAGAAATAGGTATTGGCAGCGCACAGCCTTCTATAGTAAGTATCATAAGATATGATGCCATACCGAGCATCAGCGAATGCAGGGTTATTAACGATAAGATTGTTGTAAAAGGCGAAATGGCGGTAACTGTGCTTTACTGGGCAGAGGGTGTAAAGATTCCACAGCTATGCAAAACAACATTTCCGTTTAGTCAGATAGTTGAGATGTCAGGTGTTAACGAACTTTGCAAATGTGATGTTAAAGCGGAAATTGCATCGCTTGAAATAAAGCCCTTTGCCGCAATGACGGGAGACTGCAGAAGCTTTTCGGTTAACGCTAAAGTTCTCCTTAAATGCGAAAGCTACTGCGTAAATGAAGTCGCCGTTATTGAGGACGCTTTTTCAACAAAATTTGAAACCGAAATCACCAAAAATACATTACCTTTTAAGCGCATTTGTGAAAATGTAAGTGAAAAATGCCACCTTAAAAAGAATATTGAACTAAACGAAAATATAACCTCGGTTATAGATATCTGGTGCGAGATCGCCTCTAAAAAGGTTAAGTTTGAAGACGGAAAAATGTGTGTTTTCGCAACGCTTTTGGTGGGAATGGTGGTTTGTAATGAAGACGAAAATGTAGTCTTTTATGAAAAGCCTTTGGATTTCGAATGGTCATATCCAATAAACTGCAAGTGTGAAAGCCTTTCTTTTAATCCCGAAATAGAAATTTGCGCAACAAATTTCACAATTCTTACTGCAAATTGCCTTGAAATCAGAGCAGAACTTTTAGTCAGCGGTGCGGTTTATGAAGAAAATAATATCGAACTTTTATCGGATATGATGGTTGACACCCAAAAACCGTCTTGCAAAAACAAAAAAGGCGGTATGGTTATTTGCTATACGGGTGGCAGCGGTTGTGTTTGGGATATTGCACGTAAATATAATGCGAGCATCGAGGAAATAATGTCAATAAACGGACTTGATAAAGATGATTTTAATGACAAAAAAATGATTTTAGTACCGATAAATTAGAAAAACGCAGGGGAAACCCTGCGTTTTAATTAGTTTAATTTTTCTATAAGTTCAATAAGCCATTCTGGTTTGTTATGACCTATAGGTTGAAGTTCGCCGTTTTTATATTTTGCAACTGTGACAAAGCCGTTATCGTTGTCATAAAAAGTCGCTTCGTTGCAGTAGGGAAGAACTGATAATAAATCTTCGAAGCGTTTATTATATCTTCGCTTTACTGCGTCGGTATCAATATTGTGACCGCCTTTTTTTACACGGTTTTCTATTCTTAAAAGGCTTTCTTCCATTGTGTCAAGACCTACATAGTATAGGCGGATATAATAATCTTTTTCGATGGCGCGCTTAATTGTGTTTAGTGTTTTTTTGCCCGAAAGGGTAGTTTCCTGAGTGAAGCAAATTTCTTTTTTCAAGCATTCGTCAATAAGTTCTATTGCCTTTTTGCCGCCCTCAATAGCGTTGCCACCACAAGAAAATGTAATTTTATCAACATCGATGATTTTCCCAAGGTTATCAATCTCGGTGCGTAAAACACCTGTAAGACTACTTTTGCCACAGCCATTTACGCCAGCTACAATGGTATATGTTTTCATAAATTTTGATTCCTTTACGAAAGAGTATTGCTATTATACCACAAATTTTATAAGTTTTCAAGTATACTAATGGCGAAATAAATTCAAAGTATATATAATACTTTTTTCTTTTAAAATTAACCAAAATTCACAATTTCGCTATTGACAGCAAGAGAACATAGTGATAAAATGTTAGGGTGCTAACAAATCTTTCGAGGTGAAGTATGAAAGAACGGGATGATATTGGTTTTAAAATAAGAATGTTATCTAATCTTATAAAGCGAGATGTCGAAAAAGGGAAAGACGAACTCGGAATAAATCTGCCCAAAGGAATAAACGGTTGGGCAATTTCTTATTTTTATAACAACAGTTCAAAAGATATATTCCAAAAAGACTTTGAAGCCGAGTTTTCAATCCGTCGTTCAACGGCGAGTAATATTTTAAAGACGATGGAGCAAAATGGCTTTATTAAAAGAGTAAGCGTTGAAAGTGATGCTCGACTAAAAAAAATAGTACTAACTGAAAAAGCGGTAAATATACACAAAGCTGTGCTCAATAATATAAACAAAAGGGAAGAGCGGTTGAGAAAAGGCCTTACCGAGCAAGAGGTTAATACTTTTTTGAAAATCGCAGACAAGCTAATGGCAAATATGGAGGACAAAGATGATTAAAACCCTAGCAAAAAGTATCAGAGAAAACAAGCTTCCTTCGATTCTCACCTTAATTTTTATTATGGGTGAAGTTTTGATAGAAGCGTTTATACCTCGTATCACTGCGGGGCTTGTTAACAACATTGAAACAGGCGCCGAAATGAGTGAGGTTTTAAAATCGGGATTAACGCTCATAGCGTTAGCCCTTGTATCATTGGCTTGCGGAAGTATTGCGGCGCTTACCTGCGCTAAGGCATCTGCCGGCTTTGCAAAAAATTTGAGAAGAGATATGTTTGAGCGTATTCAAAGATTTTCTTTCTCGAATATTGACAAGTTTTCTTCCACATCTCTTGTAACCCGTCTTACTACTGATATCACACATGTGCAAATGTCTTATATGATGATTATAAGAACTGCTATCCGCAGTCCGATGCTGCTTGTGTTTTCGGTAGTTATGGCATACACAATGGGCGGCGCTTTGGCAACCTCCTTTGTGGTGGTTATACCCGTTTTGGTTTTTGGTCTTTTAATGGTTGCAAGAAAGGCTATGCCTGCTTTTAAGCGTGTATTTAAAAAGTATGATAAGTTAAATGAATCTATCGAAGAAAATGTTCGAGGTATGCGTGTGGTAAAGGGCTTTTCTCGTGAAGATTACGAAAAGCAAAAATTTGCAGCAGCATCTGACGGTATTGCAAATGACTTTACTAAAGCTGAACGAATTGTAGCGCTTAACACACCAATAATGCAATTTTGTATGTATTTTAATACCGTAGTTATTTTATTTTTGGGTTCTTATCTTGTAATCACAAGCCGAGGACTTACTGTAAATATGGGTCATATTTCGGCAATGCTTACTTATGGTGTGCAGATTTTGATGTCACTTATGATGCTTTCAATGATTTATGTAATGATTACAATATCACTTGAATCTATGAAGCGTATCTGTGAAGTGCTGAAGGAAGAACCAGACCTTAAAAACTCCGAAAATCCCGTTATGGAAGTTAAAGATGGTTCGATAAAATTTGATAAAGTTTCATTTAAGTATAACGAAAATGCTAAAAAATATGCTTTGGAAAATATCGACCTTGAAATAAAATCAGGTATGACAGTCGGTATAATCGGCGGTACGGGCTCCAGTAAATCTTCACTCGTTCAGTTGATACCCCGTCTTTATGATACATCCGAAGGTCAGGTTTTAGTGGGTGGCGTTGATGTTAGAGATTACGACATCAAAACACTTCGTGACAACGTGGCTATG
>JAFYLF010000081.1 GCA_017537195.1 Clostridia bacterium | reverse complement strand
CCGGCATATGCGATAAGGTTTTGCCCGATGATTTAATCGCTTTCGGCGAAATAGGACTTTCCGGTGAGTGCCGCGCTGTATCTCACTTTGATTACAGAGTTAAAGAGGCATCGCGACTTGGATTTAATACAATCGTTTTCCCAAAGAAGAATTCGCAAAAGATTCCAAAAAACACAAAGTCTAAGATGATTGACATAACAAATCTGTACGATGCGCTTAAGCTTTTGAGAGAACCGAACAATGATGAGGTATAAAATGCAAAATCAGAATAACGTTAAAAATATTTCTGTTATCGTTCCTTCGCTTAATCCCGATGAGAAGCTTTGCAAAACGATTTCTTCACTTTTATCAGTCGGTTTTACGGATATAATTTGCGTTAATGACGGAAGCAGCGAAGAGTGCTTGAAGTATTTTCCGAAAGAAAATGAAAATATCACCGTTTTGACGCATGAGGTAAACAAAGGAAAAGGCGCCGCGCTAAAAACAGCTTTTGCGTACGTTCAAAGCAACCGTCCCGATTCTATCGGTGCTGTAACGGTTGACGGTGACGGTCAGCATGCCGCTAAAGACGTTTATTTTTGCGCTTCTGAAATGGCTGATAAAATCGACTCTGTGATTTTGGGATGCCGTGATTTTTCAGGACCTGACGTTCCCGCAAGGAGCAGCTTTGGAAACAAAATGACCTCGCTTGTATTTAAACTGCTTTGCGGAATGAAAATCAGTGATACCCAAACCGGGCTTCGCGCAATACCCTCGCAATATTTTCCGCTTATGCTTGAAATTGAGGGAGACCGTTTTGAGTACGAAACGAATATGCTGCTTGAATTAAACAAGCGCAAAATCGATATTTTACAGCCCAAAATCGAAACGGTTTATATTGAAGAAAACAAAACTTCACATTTCAGACCAATAAAGGACTCATATAAAATTTATTCGCTGATTTTCAAGTTTTCATTTACTCAGTTTGTAAATTTTTTTGCCAGTTCAATTTTGGCGTCAATCGTAGACAGTCTTTTGCTGTTTCTGTTTTTAAAGGCTGCAAAAGCTTTTGTTCCGAGCGCAGATATCGTACTTGTAACGTTTGCGTGTTGCGCGCTTGGCAGGCTGTTTTCTTCTTTGTTTAACTTTTACGTTAACAAAAAAGTTGTTTTTAAAGGTAACGTTTCGCTGTGGAAGTCTCTTTTAAAGTATTATTGTATTGCCGCGCCTATCGGCATTACATATGCAACTTTAACCTCGCTCAGCAACGTAGTTGCGCTGCCTGAGGTTGTCCCCGTTGATGATGCTTCGCTGGCAATAACAATTATCGGATATTGCGTAAACATTATTTTATTTGTTGCAAGCTTTATTTTGCAGAAAAAATGGGTTTTTAAAAAATAATTAAATTAAGGATAATAAAATGTCACAAATTCAAAACAATCAAGGCGGAGCGCAAGTTCCTCCTCAAAGACGAGCGGTAAGAAACTTTGAGGCTTTGCGTAACGAAAACAATAATTTTTCACGAAATGGCGCAAATCCTCCTCAAAGAAGACGGTATAAAAGAAAGATGTCTTTTATTAAGTTTTTGTTTAGAGCCGCAGTTGCAATATGCGTTTCTTTGCTTTTAGCGTTTTTTGTTGCTTACTCGGCGGTCCATACTATAGCTACAGGCCCAAGCCAAACTTTACGCGACCAACTTGTACTTATGGCAATGCAGGCAAGTGCAACAAAATGGGTTCCCGGGTTGTTTTTATCAGATGAGGTTGTAGAGCAGATCGTTCTTGACAGTAAAACCGTAAACACCGAGACTGATTCTCTCGACGAATACATAAGCAGCTCAAGCGATGAAGTTGCGGTTGACATGTGGGATAAAGCTATTGACGGAATGATTTT
>JAFYLF010000080.1 GCA_017537195.1 Clostridia bacterium | reverse complement strand
TGAATAATGTTTACATATATATCGGTATAATGTTTCTTGTGACCTTTCTCATAAGGGTTTTACCGCTAACGCTTATCCGCAAGAGAATTACCAATGTTACACTCCGCTCATTCCTTTACTATGTGCCTTATGTTACACTCGCAGTTATGACCTTTCCCGCAATTATTGAGGCGACAAACAGTATTTGGTCGGGAATAGCGGCGCTTGTGGTTGGAATACTTTTAGCATACTTTAACGTAAGCCTTTTCGGAGTGGCGGTTAGTTGTTGCGCCATTGTTTTTATTTTGGAATTGTTTTTATAAAAAAGGACTGGCTTTTGCCAGTCCTAAATTTTTTCTATTTCAGTTATCTTATCAATGCGTTTTTGATGTCTGCCGCCTTCAAATTCGGTATTTACGAATATGTCAGCGAGTTCTACTGCTGTGCCAACACCGATAACCCTACCGCCAAGACACAAAACATTTGAGTTGTTGTGAAGACGGGTATATTTTGCGGAGAAATGCTCACTGCAAGCGGCAGCACGAATGCCTTTGAATTTATTTGCGGCAATCGACATACCGATACCTGTACCGCAAACGAGAATTCCACGCTCGGTTTCGCCCTTTAAAATGCTTTCGCAAAGTTTTTTGGCTATATCGGGATAGTCAACAGATACTTGCTCATAAATGCCGAAATCTACAACTTCAAAACCGTTTTCTTTTAAAAATTCGCCAATGGCATTCTTGTGTTCAAGACCGCCGTGGTCACAACCAATTGCAATTTTCATTTTTTCTCTTCCTTTGCTTTTAATTCTCTTTCTGCTTGGGGTAATCTTAAATAAAAGGGGAGTAATGCCGAGGGCTCGATAGTTTCACCCTTATTAAAGCTTTCAAGCGCAGCAATTCCCACGCCGGTGGCGCTTTGAAAACGCCTTATAGGTGCTGAAATTTTGATATTTTGGCATTCTTTAACGAATGGGTGGAAAATTTCGGCTCCGTCACCTATTATGATAACACATTTCTCGCTATTTTGCGAGATGTTTTTAACTTCTTCTGCTAACTCGTAACACAAGAGTGCACGGTCTTCGCATAGCCTTTTAATTTGGTTATTTTCAATTTCAAAAAGCGCATTATAAACCTGATTACAACGCGCGTCCATCACAGCGCAGACAATACAGTCGGTATCGCTGTAATTTTCAGTCATAGCTCGTAAGGTGGAAACTGCCACACAAGGCAAATTTTTGGGAGCGGCAATACCCTTTAAGGCGCTTATGCCAATTCTCACACCTGTAAATGATCCCGG
This sequence comes from Clostridia bacterium, assembly GCA_017537195.1. Lineage (GTDB taxonomy): Bacteria > Bacillota > Clostridia > Oscillospirales > Acutalibacteraceae > UBA737. The sequence continues at coordinate 15,870 of JAFYLF010000080.1, read as the reverse complement.
TCCGTTGCTTATAGCAAGACCATCAATATCGGCAATAGTAAGTTTAGAGGCGGAAAGTATGCTTTCAACCATGGGCATCAAGGTTTGAGAATGGGTGAGTTTTACATTCACAAAGCTGGAAGCTAATAGTTTACCGTCTTCGATAATTGCTACCGAAGCAGGTGTTGCAGAACATTCCATACTTAAAATTTTCATATTATTCACCTGCTTGTCTTATGATAATTTTGCGTGTTGAGTCGTCAATTCGCTCGAATTCTACGAATATTGTATTTTCGGGCAGAGCGTTTTCAATATTCTCACTCCACTCACAAGCGAGAACACCGCCTTCGGCTATGTAATCAAAAAAGCCTGTGGAATAGAGGTCTTCCCAACCTGAAATGCGGTACATATCAAAATGGTATAGGGGAAGTCTGCCTGAAAGATATTCATTTATAAGCGCAAAGGTGGGGGAGGTGACGGTATCGCTAGAACCAAGTCCTTTCGCCAAGCCTCTTGTAAAACAGGTTTTACCCATTCCAAGACCGCCTCTAAAGGCGATAACAACCCCATCGTTTATTTTTTCACCCAACGATTTACCGATATTCTCGGTATCACCGGGACATTTTGAGATATATTGTTCCATAAAATAACCTTTCGAAAATTTTACTGTATATATTGTAACACAAATTTTTACAATAATAAAGTGTTACTTGAATATTTATATAAAATAAAGTATAATTAAGTCAAAGATTGTAAAGGAGGCGAAAAAATGAGGGGACTTATGGGTAGAATAGCAGACTTTGTCCGAGAATCTGATAAGGTTTTGTTGTCACTTTGTTTTTTTGCGTCCGCCTACGGATGTATGGCGGTTTTGTCCGCTACTAATTATATGGGAAGTTCCCGTGCTGTAATTGTACAAGCATTTTGTATGTTTGCAGGTATTGCTGCAGCATGTGTTATATCAACCATTGATTTGGAGTATTTATCTAAATATTGGTATTTAGCGGCAGCATTAGGACTTATTCCTGTAATTCTCACATTCTTTATCGGTTTCGCACCCGAAGGTACTGACGATAAAGCATGGCTTAACCTTGGTTTTACAACCTTCCAACCGTCAGAGCTTATGAAAATTTGCTTTGTAGTAACCTTTAGCACTCATTTAGCAAAGATCAGGCGTGATATAAATAAATTAAAAAACCTACTGCCTGTATGCGCACATGGTGCGTTGCCTGTTTTACTTATTTTTATTCAAGGTGATGCAGGAACAGCGCTTGTATTTGCTGTAATGGTTTTATTTATGCTTATGGCGGCAGGAGTTTCGTGGAAATATTTTGTTGCGGCTTTCTCGGCGGCGTTGGTTGCTTCGCCGATTGCATATTTCTTCATATTAAATGACGACCACCGCAAACGAATTATAAATATGTTTGATATCGATGCTGATATTCAAGGTGTCGGCTGGCAACAGTACCGTGGAAGACTGGCGCTCGCTAATGGCGGATTTTTAGGACAAGGTTATATGAACGGAACGCTTACCCAAATGGGCAAAGCGGGTGTACCGGAGGGACATAACGACTTTATTTTTGTTACCATAGGCGAGGAACTAGGATTTTTAGGTTGCCTTGTGGTATTGGTTTTATTAGTTGCAATAGTTTTAAGATGCTTGAAAATTGCAAAGATTTCTACCAGAGTAGAAGGTAAATATATTTGTATTGGCGTATTTTCAATGCTATTGGCACAAACTGTTATAAATATTGGTATGTGCACTTCTCTAACTCCGGTAATAGGCATTACATTACCTTTCTTTTCAGCAGGTGGTACATCACTTTTCTGTCTTTACTTGGGTATAGGCTTGGTTCTTAATGTATATATGCACAGAAATTCGAGAACTCTTTATTTAAGAGATAACATCAAATAATTTTTGGCAAGGAATACTCACGATAGGTTCGTTTGAAATTTTTAAAATAGGTGCGGGTTATTCTTAAGGTTTCGCCGTTTTTTAAGGCTACATTTTCGGAATTGTATTTATTGATTGCATCAAAATTGACAATAAATGCACGGTTTATTTTTTGAAAATGTAGCTTTGGCAAACCCTCAAATACCCGTGCCATTGTTTTTTTGCAAAGGATTGTATTGTTTTTTAGGTGAATGAAGCAATATTTGTTGTTAGCCTCTAAATAAACAATTTCGTTGGTGTTTATACAAAAAGTATTTATTCCGTCATTTATCCATAAGGTATGGTGCGTGTTATTTTCGCTGAAGTAATCGTTAAGGGTTTCATAAAGAGCAGCTTCGCTAATTGGTTTTTTTAAAAAGCGGAACGGCGACACACTAAAGACTTCAAAAATAAAGTCGGTATTTTGACTTATAAAGATAATTTTAGAATTGATATTGCTTTTTCGCAAATGCTTTGCGGTTTCAAGACCGTTGATACCCAAAAGGGAATATTCCAAGAAAATTAGTGAATATTTTTGCCCGCTTTCAAGTAAATCTTCTCCGCTTATGAATATGTCAATGACCAGGTCGAGTTTATACCTATTTGAATAAAAGTATATTTTATGCTTGAGATATTGAGTAAAAGCGGTATCTGTGTCGCAAATGGCTATATGCATTTCTTTTCTCCTTTCTATATTTTTTGAGATTTATAAAGTCTGTCTTATTAGGCAGACTTTTTTTAAAATCAAAATTCTACATTTTTTGCTATTATTATATAATATTTTCTAAAAAATGTCAATAAATACTTAAAATAGCAAAAAAAGTAGTTTACTCCTATAAATTTGCATTTTACTCTATTTTTCGACAATTTCCAAATAAAATCAATAGAATGGTCTAAATGTCAGAAAATGGTTGGAAGTTGTATTTGGAAAAAATTGGAAGTATAGAGTTTACAAATCGTCCGCTGTTTTCTTTCTATTTATGAAAGGGCGGTCTTAAAATGTGTAATTCTATATTTTTACCACTTATAAAACAGTTTAAAAATCAGGATATGTCAGTTTTTGGGGTTATTTACGGGGAGTTTGAAAAGCTTATAAATTTTTATTCAGCACGTCTTACGGTTGAGGATGCGAGGTCTGAATTAACGTTGTTTTTCATAGAATTGCTTTATGCGATGGATTTATCACGTTTTAAAGCCGATTGTTCTTTAGGAATAAAGAAATATATTGCGGTTTGTCTTCGTAACCAGTATATAGCGCTTTCACGAAAAGAGGACAGGCTTGAAAAGTTCAGTTGTCCCTTATTTGAAAACTGCGCGTTTGTGGGAGAACTGTATGATGAAAAGATCGCCCTTGAGCAGATGTTGGAATTGTTGACAGAAAAACAAAGGAGGGTGCTTATTTACAGATATAAATACGGCTTTAGTGACTGCGAGATTGCTGAAAAACTAAATATCAAGCGTCAGGCAGTGAACCGTTTAAAAAATCGAGCATTTGTAGTATTAAGAGAAAAATTTTAAGGAGGAATTATTATGTTTAAATTAGCATTGAATGCAGGACACGGGAGAAATACTGCGGGGAAAAGGTGTTTGAAATCTTTAGACCCGAACGAAACAAGAGAGTGGGTACTGAATTCCCGCATATGTAGAAGAATTGAAGAAAAATTAAAGGTTTATTCGGAAATTGAAGTCCTTCGCCTTGATGATGTTACAGGTAAGGAAGATATTGCTTTAAAAAAGAGAACTGAAAAGGCCAATACTTTCGGTGCAGACTTTTATTTATCCATTCACCATAATGCAGGTGTGAACGGCGGTACGGGCGGTGGCATAATCGCTATTGTTTATACCAAATCCAGTCAAAAATCATTAGAATGGCAAAAGGATTTATATGACAGTGTTATCAAATACACAGGACTTAAAGGTAACCGTTCTGAGCCTTTACAAAAACAAAACCTACACGAAGTGAGAGAAAGCAATATGCCTTGCGTATTACTTGAATGTGGGTTTATGGATAGTTCTACTGATGTGCCGATTATCCTGACTGATAATTTTGCCGAACAAGTAGCAACCGCTTGTGTGGAAGTTATTGTGGCAAAAGCAGGGCTTACAAAGACGCCACCTGTTATTACTACTCCTACTGTTACAGAAAATAAAATTCTCGATTGGCAAAAAGCCGCTATTGCTGACGGTTTTGCGTTTTCAAAATATGGTGCCGACGGCAAGTGGGGAAGCGAATGTGAAGCGGTTGCAAAACAAGCAATTTGTAAAAAGCGTGATACATATAAATATCAAAACCTTACAAAGATAGTGCAAAACGCAGTGGGTGTAACTGTCGACGGTAAGTTTGGCAATAACACGAAGTCGGCGGTTATTAAATTCCAAAAATTCGTAGGCCTTAATGCAGACGGCGTTGTTGGGCTTAATACATGGAAGAAAATTTTGGGGGTGAAGTAATGAAACTAAAATTCATAAAATGGTTGAAAGCCGCAGGTATCAGAGCAATAAAAACAGTAGCCGAAACCGCTGTGGCAACAATCGGTACTTCGGCTGTGATTTCACAAGTTGACTGGAAATTGGTGATTTCAGCATCCTTGCTTTCAGGTATTTTATCTCTTTTAATGTCGGTTAAAGGCTTGCCCGAAATAAAGGATTAGAAAAAAGGAACTATGCCTTAAGCATAGTTCCTTTTAGTTTGTAATGAATTTTTTGAATCCTTCAGAATATAATTTTTCGCCATTCTCTAAAACCCACATAACATATACATTGTCTGTGGTTTCAATTATTTTTTTGCCATCCTCGTAGGTCATACAAAATAGAGCGGTGGAGAGTGCATCGGCAAGTCCCGAATCTTCACAAAGCACCGAAACCGATTTAAAGTTCTTTGCGGGGTAAAGCGTGTCAGGATTGATTATATGATGGTAATTAACATCACCCACAGTATAAAACCTTTGGTATGAACCGCTTGTTACGAGCGACATACTATTATCGAGTTTGAGCGTTTCTATATATGGATTTTCACTGTCTTGTGTATGGGGGTTTTCTATACCAACAGTCCACTTTTCACCGTCGGTACGGTTGCCGACAATTTTAACATTACCGCCGATGTTAAGTATATATCCCGTGATTCCCGCATATTCCATTTTTTTTGCAATTTGCTCGGCGGCATAGCCCTTGGCAATACCTCCGACATCTAATTTTATTTCCGAATCGTCAAGTTTTACTGTGTTTTTTTGCTTGTCGATAATGATATTTGAAATATCGGTATGTTTATTTGCTTTTTCTAAAAGTTGTAGGTTGGGAACAGAGGCTTTTTCGGGGTTCTTAAGTCCATATTCGCGGTAGTCGTGCCATATTGACAAAACGCTACCCATTGCTATATTGAGTTTTCCGTTTGTGGTTTTATACAGTTCCTTTGAATATTCTAACAGTTGGGTAATCTCTGGTTCAACAGTAACGGCTTCGCCGTTTGACATATTTATTCGGCAAAGATTATTTACACCGTCGTAAAGAGTATAAATATCATAAAGCTGATGATATTCCGATAACCATGCTTTAATTTGCTCACAATTTTGCTTGAAATCTTCTTCGGATTGCTCGAAGCCGACTATAGTTGTAACAGTATCGAAATAATCAAATGAATATTCAGTGAATTTTTGAGAGTTTGCCTTGCAACCGCAAAAACCAAACAATAAACATAATATTATAAGTAAAGAAATTATTTTTTTCATATTTTAAAAAGAAAAGGGGCGAGAAGCCCCTTTTTGATATTTTATTTATTTTGCAGCCTTTTGGGCGGCTTTAACCATATCTGCAATATTGATTGTGCAGCCAGCGGTCTGAACTTCGTCTGTACCGTATCCCTTATCGTTAGCGAGTGCGGAAATTCCGTCTGCGTCTTTACCGATAACAGCATTATTGAAAGCAGCGGCTTGTTCATACCATTCTTTAACAACTCCGTCACCGTTGAGGTCTTGACCGTACTTAGCCATATTATATTTGTCACCGAGTTCTAACTTTGTGGGAATATCAATCTTTGAAGTAGAAGCAACAGCACCTTGGGTATCGAAGCTTACATCAGCTGTAAGAGCGTCGGTTAAAATAGCCGTAACCTTGCCATCCTTAGTAGCAACGGCTGAAGCGGTGATATCAACTTCATTAGTGCCGGCTGCTTCTTCAGTAGCGTCTTTAGAGCCTGTTTGAGTAGCAACAACAGCAACCTTTAAATTATCTTTAGCAGTAGCGCCGCTTTCAGCAGCGTTAGCAACAGCCTTTTCTAAAGCAGTAACAAAGTCAGATATAATAATTGTACAACCTGCGTTTATAACATCGTCATTGCCTTTTCCGTCTTTAGCAATGAGAGCTTTTACTTCATCAAGAGTTTTTCCAACAACTAAAGCTTCAAAAGCATCAACCTGTTCGAACCATTCTTTTTGGGCTTTGCCGTATTTTACCATATTATAGTCATTGCCGAGTTCATATTTTGATTTAAATTCTTCGGCTTTAACATATTTTCCGTCAGCGGTGAATGTGAGTTCAGCCTTAAGAGAATCAATATCGCATTTTACAATCTTACCGTCTTTGTCAACCAAAACAGCGGCAACGGTTGTTTCGTTTGTAGCGGTACCATTTGTATCAGCATCGGCTGATTTAATGCCGTCAGTATAGGAAACAACACCTAAACCTAATTTGAGTGGCTGACTACCGCAACCAACAAGTGAGAGTACTGATAAAATCACTACAACACTTAAAAGTACACTTAAAAGTTTTTTCATAATTTTTTCATCCTTTTAAATTTTTTGTGTATTTTAAAACGAGCGCACCCAACATTCCTATTAGTGTGCCCGATAAAACCCCACTGATACATAGGAAAATCATATAATATCCGATTTCTAAGGTAGAGGTTATCGCAATAGCTACCAAAATTTGCCCTAAATTATGCGCTACACCGCCGGCAATACTTACGCCAACAGTGGAAAACAAGTTGGTCTTTTTAAGTAAAACCATAATTATAATGCTTAAAATCGCACCCGCAATACTGTAGGACAAGGTCATAAGGTTACCGAAAAGCAATGCAACAGTAAGTACACGCACAATGGTTACCGCAGCAGCGTCTTTTGCCGAAAATTTGTAAAGAACGAAAACGTTTACAATATTAGCAAGTCCGATTTTTATACCAGGTACTGCCGCATAAATAGGGGGGAGAAGAGATTCAACTAAGAGAGAACTATTGAAAGAGCAGCAAAAAGAGCTAATAATATAAGCTTTATAAGTTTTTCCATTTTATCACTCATTCGTAATTTCAACTACCAACTTATGTGGAAGACAAACTATTGTTTCACCCGTTTTTGAAATTTTTCTGTGTGCGACACAAATTTTATCAGGGCAGTTTGCGCTTTTGATGAAAGCTTCGCCGTTTTCTATAACCAAAACATTCTCGAACTGATTGTTTTTACCTGATTGGATAACAACTTCGGTATCATTGTTAAAATTATAACAATATTTTTCCTTACTGTCAATAATAACTTTAACTTTAGTGCCATCTTTTTGGTTTAGCTTATAAATTGCAAATATAATAAGGGTTAAGCTTAAAATTACGCCAATTAAAATAAGGTCGTTTTTTAATTTAGATTTTGGCATATCAGTTGATTATGTGAATACATTTAGTGGGGCAAACTTCGGCGCAAAGTCCGCAGTTTGTGCACTTTGAATAATCGATAGTTGCAAGATTATTTTCAACCTTAATAGCACCGCTAGGGCAGTTAAGCTCGCACTTTTTACAACCGATACAAGCGTTTTGGCACTTTTTACGCGCTGCTCCGCCTTTTTCCTTATTATTACACATAACCGTAACTTTAGCAGTTTGGGGAATAAGTTTAATAATATTTTTGGGGCACTTTTTAACACACATACCGCAACCGATACAAATCTTTGGGTTTATGTGGGCAATACCGTCAGCAAGGCAAATTGCATCAACAGGGCAGGCAACCGCACAGTCACCGCAACCAAGGCAGCCGTATTTACAGCTATTAGGTCCGCCGTAAATCATAGAAGCAGCGCTGCAGGTATTTACACCATTGTAGTTATTGGTTTTTTGGGTAACGCCTGAATGACCGTTACAGCCAACGAATGCCATCATTTCAACAACATCTTCGGCTTCAACACCTAAAACATTTGCAATATCTGCGGCAACCGAGTCAGCACCGGGTACGCAAAGGTTAGTCTTTGCACCGTCTTCTGCAATGGCTTTTGCATATTCGTCACAGCCATTATATCCACAAGCGCCGCAGTTGATGCCAGGAAGACATTCGCGCACCTTTTTAGTGGTTTCATTTTCGGGAACACTTAAAAAGTAGGAAGCCAATGCCAATAATACACCTGCTATTAAACCTACTGCGGTTACAACAGCAAAAGCAATTAAAATACTAGTCATATCGTTCACCTACTTAAAAAGATTCTCTATAATACCGCCAAAGCCAAAGAAGGCAAGTGAAATAAACGAAGCGGCAATAAGAGTGGCGGGTAGACCTTTAAAGCTTTCGGGGATTTCGCTTTCCTGAATTTTTTGGCGCATACCCGAAAATAGCACCATTGCAAGCATAAAGCCAAGTCCCACGCCTAAAGAGTTGATAATTGATTGAATAAAGTTGTACTGATGCTCATTGATGTTGTTTATCGCAACACCTAAAACAGCGCAGTTTGTGGTAATAAGTGGGAGATATACACCCAAAGCCTTGTGAAGTGAGGGGATAAATTTCTTAAGAGCCATTTCAATAAACTGAACTAAAGCAGCAATAACCAAGATAAACACGATGGTTTGCATATAACCTAAGTTCATAGAATTTAAAATATAGTGTTGAATAGGCCAGGTAACAGCAGTAGCTACAACCATTACAAAGGTAACGGCAACACCCATACCAACTGCTGAATCAAGTTTTTTAGAAACACCCAAGAAAGGGCAAATTCCTAAAAATCGGGTTAAAACATAGTTATCTACAAAAACAGAGGAAAGAAGAATAATTACTAAACTTTTAAAAGCATCCATTTATATTTCCTCCTTTGGTTGACAATTTCCACGGTTGCAATATGCAGCAGATGGGCAGGTGGCACACGAAAATTCCTTTTTATAGGGAGCTTTTCCGTGGGTTAACTTGTAAACAACGGCAATTAAGATGCCATAAACCAAGAAACCGCCGGGGGCTTCAACAAAAAATTTGATTTTGTAGTTTTCAAGGAATGGAATGGAAATACCCGCAAAAGAAGCGGCACCCAAAATTTCTCGAAGAGTAGCCATTGCTACAAGAGCAATGCTGAAACCAAGACCCATACCTAAACCGTCGAGAGCGGATTTTGCAACATTGTTTTTATTTGCGAACATTTCGGCTCTACCTAAAATGATACAGTTAACTGTAATAAGCGGTAGATATACACCTAAAAGCTCGTAAATAGTAGGGACAAAGGCATGGATTATCATTTCAACAATAGTAACAAAACTTGCAATAACTACAATGTAGCAAGGAATTCTTACACTGTCGGGGATGAGTTTGCGAAGTAAAGAGATAACAATATTCGAGCAAATAAGAACAGCTGTAGCGGCAACGCCCATACCAATAGCACCGATAACGGTTTTGGTGGTAGCAAGTGTGGGGCATGTGCCTAAAATTAAAACGAATACAGGGTTTTCAAGGAGAAGTCCCTTAAGGAAAATTGACATATTACTGTTTTTATTCATTTAAGACACTCCTTCCAAAATTTTAATAGCTGTGAATACCTTTGAAACTGCGGTTTTATAACCGTTGGTGGTTATTGTAGCACCGCTAATAGCATCAATTTCTGAATAATCAGCTTCGGTTTTGCCGCCGAATTGCGAGTAGAACTTTTCATCAGCGCAAGCCGAACCAATACCGTCGGTTTCTTTTTGAGCGGTTGTAAGACAGGAAATGATTTTACCGTCCTTTGTAGCTGATACCTTGATATCAATATATTCACCCGATGGGTTATAGTATTTGTCGCCGTTGATACCAAAACCTGCGGCCTTGAGTTCGAATACATAGTTGCCACTGTCGGTTTTATATGCTTTTGCCACTTGGGTTGGCATATCGGAATATTTTGTGATATCAATTTCATTCAAGTGCGAATTTATAATCGCTTTAGCGGCGGCTTCAACAGTTGTTTTAAGGTCGGTTTCAGTTTTTACCTTGCCATCCTTGTCGGTTGCAACAAATTGCTCACCAATTACAAATACAAAACCAGTATTATTGTCCGATGCGTAAACGCTGTTAATATCACCGATATCTTCGGTTATAAATACAGGCGAGAATTTACCTTCGGCTTCGGGTAAAGCAGCAGATAAATTATCATTTAATATTTGCGCCTCGTCACGCAAATCAACGCTTCCGCCGTTTAAAATGATAAACGAGTTAAGAGCGTCCTTAACAGCGTTTTTGTAAGCGGCGGTAGTTTTGGTTGCGCCCGAAACTGTTGCAACATCATCGATAGTTTCGTTTGTTTTTTCTTTTAAGGTGTCGCCATAATCTTTTTCAACGCCCAATGTTTCGCCGCTTGAAATACAGGTAGCGCCCTTTACAACACCGTCTTTATCAATGCCGCAAAGTAAGACAAAGTTTGCAGCATAACCTGAAGTTTGCATTTTAAACACATAACCGCCATTTTTCTCGCTATAAATTTCGGTTATGGTTTCGGGTAATTCATATTCATCAATTTCTATAGGTGAAAAATCCGCACCGCCAGGAAGTACAACCGAAAGAGCTTCGTTAACTGCGGCAGTTTCTTGCTCCTTGATTATGGGAGCGGTAAGGTCGTTAGTAAGCGCTAACAAAACCGAAATTACTGCGCAGATTACTGTAAGGGAGATAACACTTTTTAAGTTTTTAATCATACTTCTTACCCCCAAACAATTTTCTTTTTGATGCCTTTTCAATATAGGGGTTCAAAATGTTGAGCATAAGTATTGCAAAGGAAACACCCTCTGGGTAGTTACCATAGAAACGGATTAAAACTGTGATAACGGCAATGCCGATACCGTAGATAATTTTGCCTTTTGAAGTGGCAGGGGAGGTTACATAGTCAGTAGCCATAAAGAAAGCGCCAAGGAAAAGACCGCCTGAGAGTATCCAAGCAAGTGCGTTTGTAAAACTAAAACCGTCTAAAAGGAAACTGAAAACAAAAACGCTTGCAATTATGCTTACGGGAATATGCCAGGTGATAACACGGCGGCAAAGTAAATAAATTCCGCCAATAAGAAGCGCTAAAGCCGAGGTTTCACCGATAGCACCGCCGATATTACCAAGGAATAAATCTAAAATATTAACGCTTTCACCGTTTGCTAATTCTGCTAAAGGAGTAGCGGAAGAAACCGCATCCAATGGATAAGCAGGGGTTGAAAGGTTCGCAAATGCAATAATCATAAATACACGGGCGGTCATTGCGGGGTTTACAAGGTTGCAACCAATTCCGCCGAAAATACATTTAACAATTATAATTGCAAACACCGAACCGACAACACATTGCCAAAGGGGAGTGTTTGCGGGAAGATTAAGCGCCAATAAAATACCAGTTACTATGGCGCTTAAATCGAATATAGTTTGAGTTCTTTTTGTAATTACATTGAAAACAAATTCAGCTAAAACTGCGGAAGCAATACAAGCTAAAATAACCGCCAAAGCCGAAAGACCAAATATAATGCAACCCGCAATAGCGGCAGGCAGAAGCGAAATTGCAACATCAAGCATAATGCTACTTGTTGAAATTTTACTTCTTATATGCGGAGATACTGAAATATGCAGTTTATCCATATTCTATTTTACCTCCTTTTTAGGCTCGTTTCTAAGTGATAACTTTGCGAGTTTGTTGTTTTGAACATTAGGGATTTTTGCAGGGCATACGAAGGAACAGCAACCGCATTCCATACATAAAAGCGCGCCTGCTTTTTTCATACCCTCGTAATCATTAGCTTTGTAAGATTTTAAAATTGCTACAGGGCTTATACCAAACGGACAGTGGTTTGTACAAGCGCCGCAACGGATACAAGCGGTGGTTTTTGGAACTTTTGCTTCTGCTTTTGTGAATGCTAATAAAGCATTGGTGTTTTTAATAACGGGTTTGTCCAAATCGGTAACCGAAATACCCATCATCGGTCCGCCGTAAAGCACCTTTGCGATTTCGGATTTAATACCGCAAAATTCGATAACATCTTTTATAAGAGTACCGATTGGCACGATTACATTCTTGGGGTTTGCGATAGCGTCACCGTCAACAGTTACCACCTTCGATACAAGCGGGATACCTGTTTTTAAATACTTGCCGATTTCGGCTATAGTGGTGCAGTTGCAAACAACACAGCCAACTTCAATCGGTAAAGCGCCTTCGGGAATAATTTTTCCTGTTGTGTGGTAAACGAGAACCTTTTCACCGCCTTGTGGGTAAACACTCGGCAAAACCTTAATTTCTACATTTGAGGTTTCACTTGACATTTTTTGCATATTAGCAATGGCTTCGGGCTTGTTCTTTTCAATACCGATGATAACCTTTTTAATGCCGAAATATTTAACAAGGGTTTCGATAGCGTCCTTCATTAAGTCGGCTTTGGTGAGCATTGTTACAGTATCGCTTGTGATATATGGCTCACATTCAGCGCCGTTAATAACTAATTCTTCAATTTGCTTGTCGGTTTTGAATTTAACAGCAGTCGGGAAACCTGCACCGCCAAGACCTACAATGCCACTTTTTGACAAAGCATCAATTAAATCTTCCTTGCTGTTTACTTGGGGTGGAACGATTTCGCTGTCCAAAGTCATTTGCCCGTCAGAGTCGATAACAACCGCCTCGCAGGTAGAACCGTTTGAAAGTAAGAGTTCTGCAACGCTGTTGACTGTACCCGAAACACTTGAGTAAACGGGGGAGGAAAGCCCTGCGCCAGCTTCGGCGATAAGTGAGCCGACGAATACTTGGTCGCCCTTTTTAACAACTATTTTTGCGGGGGCGCCGATGTGCATTGAAGTAGGTATTGTCACCTGTCTCACCGGTGGAAGCTCCACAGCGGGTGAGTTTGCAGTGTTTTTTCTGTGGGGGAGTTTAACCCCTTTAAGATAAAAAGCCATCTCAAATTACCTTTCCTTGAAGATTATTATATTTATGGTTTGATTAAGCGATAAATTTATGCATAAAATAGGTTATTTTCTAATAACTGCACGCTCAAAACATAATTCATTTTATTATACAATTTTTTTACACAAAAAGCAATAGAAATGCCATAAATTGATTGTCTATTTTTTAACAATAATCGGCTGTTTTTTGTATTGTAAAAAAAGCGTTTTTTTGCTATAATGGGCTCAAGGGAAGTGAAAGTATGTTTAATTTTTTTGCAGCTGATACCGCCAAGGTGAATGGCGGTTATAATATCACAGGAAATGACTATAATCATATCGTAAATGTTTTGCGAATGAATATGGGTGATAAGTTTTTAGTGAGCTTTGACGGCAAGAGCGATTTGTGTGAGTTGGAAAGTATTAGCGACAACACCGTTTTTGCAAAAATCGTCGAAGAAAATTATCAAAACACCGAGCTTCCAATAAGGATTTTCTTGTTCCAAGGACTTCCAAAAGGCGATAAAATGGAGCTTATAATACAAAAAACGGTTGAATTGGGTGTGGATACCATTGTTCCCACCGAAATGAGCCACTGTGTTGTAAAGCTTGACGATAAGAAAAAGAAATCAAAGACGGCGCGTTGGCAAGCAATCGCCGAAAGCGCCGCCAAACAAAGCAAACGAAATGACATACCAAAAGTTTTGGAAGCATTGCCTTATAAAAAGGCTTTAGAAATGGCAAGTGAACTTGATTTGTTGCTTGTGCCTTATGAAAACGAGGAGGGTATGTCTGCAACAAAGAAAACTTTACAAAAACTTGAAAATGTTAAAACAGTTGGCATTGTAATCGGTCCCGAAGGCGGTTTTGCTCAAAGTGAAATTGATTTAGCAAAAGAAATGGGAGGAATCGCAATATCGCTTGGTAAACGGATTTTGCGAACCGAAACCGCTGCCCTGACAAGCGTTGCAATGTGTATGCTATTTACCGAAATGAATGATAAGGAATCTTAAAATGAAACAACTTCCATTAGAATATACCGCAAGAATGCAGGAAATTTTGGGTGACGGTTATGAGGATTATCTTTTAGAACTTGAAAAACCGCCCGTAAAAGCGTTTAGGGTTAATACAGATAAAATATCACTTTCTGATTTCGAAAAACTTAACACATTTTCAAACTGTAAAGTGCCATATGTCGAGAATGCGTTTTATCTCGACTATGAGAAAATAGGCAACCACCCGTATCATCATGCGGGAATGATTTATGTGCAAGAGCCTGCCGCAATGGCGCCAGTGGAATGTATTGATATAAACCCCGAATGGAAAGTGCTTGATATGTGCGCAGCCCCAGGCGGTAAAAGTACCCAAATCAAGAATAAATTGGGCAAAAGCGGTGTGCTTGTTTCTAACGAGATTATATCCTCACGTTGTAAGATTTTAACAGGCAATGTTGAAAGATTAGGACTTCAAAATACTGTTACTACCTGCCTTGATTCTAAAAAAATTGCTGAAATATTTCCTAAAACCTTTGATATGATAATGGTTGATGCGCCATGTTCGGGCGAGGGGATGTTTAGAAAAGAAGAAATTGCGGTTAGTGAATGGAGCCTTCAAAATGTCGAAAGGTGCGCGAAACGGCAAACTGAAATTTTGGAAAACGCTGTAAAAGCGCTTAAAGAAGGCGGATACATAGTCTATGCGACCTGTACCTTTTCTTTGGAAGAAAACGAAAAAATGATAGATTGGTTTTTGCAAAATCACCCCGAATTTGAACTTGTTCCCGTTAACGAAAGGGTTAGAAAACATACAGTTGATGGAATTTCATTTGAAGGTTGCAAATGCCAAAATATACACTGCGCAAGGCGGTTTTATCCACATATTTCAAAAGGTGAAGGGCAGTTTATGGCGGTGTTACATAACACAAATGAGCCATTTTCGGTTGTTGTAAAACAAACCAAACCGCAAAAAATCGACAATACAATTTTTGAGTTTTTAGATGATGTTTTAACCGATTATAAAAAGGAGAACGTACGCCTTTATAACGGCAAGGCGGTATATTTTACGCCCGATTTTGAAATCAATGACGGTGCGGCATTTTCGTGTGGTGTAACTATTGGCGAAATTAAGAAAAATTATATTCAGCCCCACCATCAGTTTTTTATGGCGCTCGGCATACAGTTTAAAAGAAAAATCGAACTCAAATGTGATGAAGCAGAAGTGACAAAATACCTCCACGGAGAAGAAATTACAGCCGATTGTCCAAACGGTTGGGCGGTTGTGATGGTTGACGGTTGCGCACTTGGTGGCGCAAAGGTCGTAAACGGCACTGCTAAAAATCATTACCCAAAAGGTCTTAGAAAATAAAACTCCGCTTCGGCGGAGTTTTTTCAATGCGGAATGCGTAATTCGTAATGCGGAATTTTGGTGTTCGCACTGCGAACTGATATAAAAAAGTATTTGCTCTTTATTTACTTATTGATATTTACTTATTGATTTTTTTGTGTTATACTATATTTGTGAAAATTTGTACTGGTGAGGTGAGGGAATGGACAAGTTTATTTTACATTCGAATTATAGTCCTACAGGTGATCAACCGCAAGCAATTGCGGAACTTGTTGAAGGCATAAATAACGGTGATAAAGAGCAAGTTTTGCTTGGTGTTACAGGTTCGGGTAAAACCTTTACAATGGCGAATATTATTGAAAAAGTCAACCGCCCGACGCTTGTTCTCGCTCATAATAAAACCCTCGCCGCACAACTGTGTTCGGAGTTTCGTGAATTTTTCCCTGAAAATGCGGTTGAATATTTTGTTTCCTACTATGATTATTATCAACCCGAAGCGTATGTTCCCGGAAAAGA
>JAFYLF010000079.1 GCA_017537195.1 Clostridia bacterium | reverse complement strand
TTAGGCGGTAAAAAAGAAGACGCAATAAATTTTGCGGTAGCACTCGAAATGATACACACATATTCACTTATTCACGACGACTTACCGTGTATGGATAATGATGATATGCGCCGAGGAAAACCGTCTTGTCATATTAAATTTCAAGAAGATACCGCACTTTTAGCGGGGGACACTTTACTTACCGAGGCATTTGGGGTAATGTCGAAAGCCGATATCCCAAGTGAGCGCATTGTAAAAGCGGTTGAGTTTTTATCTGGGCTTTCGGGACTTCACGGAATGATTGGTGGTCAGGTTTTAGACCTTCAATTTGAAACCGAAAAGCCTGATTCAAAGCAACTTATAGATATGTATTCCCGCAAAACCTCGGGGCTTTTAATTGCGGCGTCAACCCTTGGTTGTATTGCGGCAGGTAATTTTGATAATGAAACTTTAGAGAATGCTAAAAATTACGGCAAAGATTTGGGTATCGCATTTCAAATTATTGATGATATTCTTGATTGCACTGCCGATGAAAAGTTACTTGGAAAACCTGTTGGCAGTGACGATAAGAATGATAAAACTACATTTGTTTCAATCTACGGAATTGAAAAATCCCGTAATATTGCAAAAAAATATACAAACAGCGCTATAAAAGCTTTAAGTTCATTTTGTGGCGACAAAGAAAATCTTTTAGCACTTACGGAATACCTACTTAAGAGAAAATATTAAAGGACTGTAAATTTTGAATTATGAGATTTTAAGCGGCATTAAAAACCCTGCCGATATAAAAAAATTGAATAATAGTGAAATAAACAAGCTCTGCAAAGAAATTCGCGACTGTATAATTGATACCGTTTCTAAAAACGGCGGTCATTTAGCATCGAATCTTGGCGCAGTGGAGTTAACTGTTGCTTTGCACAGAACCTTTAATTCGCCCGAAGATTCAATAATTTTCGATGTAGGTCATCAGTGCTACACACATAAGCTTTTAACCGGTAGATTTGACCGATTTTCTACTCTTAGAACCGAGGGTGGTATTTCGGGATTTATGAAACCGAGTGAGAGTGAGCACGACCCATTTATAACTGGCCACAGCAGTAATTCAATTTCTGCTGCATACGGTATTTACCGCGCAAAGAAACTCTCAGGGCAAAGCGGTACAGCGGTTGCAGTTATTGGCGACGGTGCGCTTACAGGCGGTATGGCTTACGAAGCTCTTAACAACGCAGGAGCCGGGAAGAGTAATTTCATTGTTGTGCTTAATGACAATAAAATGTCAATATCACGTAATGTTGGTGCACTTTCACGCAGTCTTACCAAAATGCGCAACAAACCGAAGTATCATTATTTTAAATTTGCACTTAATAAATTTTTGCTTAAAATTCCATTCGGCAAATATATAAATTCTTTAATTGTTAAAATTAAAGAAGCTGTCAAAAGCGTTATATATAGAAATAACATTTTTTCCTCACTTGGATTTAACTATTTAGGTCCTGTTGACGGACATAATGTTGAAGCAATAGAATCACTTTTAAAGATTGCTCAAAGCTACAACCGACCATCTTTGGTTCATGTTATCACCACAAAGGGTAAGGGCTATTCCTATGCTGAAAGCAGTCCAAAGAATTATCACGGCGTATCACCCTTTGATATTGACGAGGGAGCTACTGTGGTCGGTAATCTCAATTTTTCGGAAGTTGCAGGAAATGCGCTTTGCAAATTAGCAAGTGTAAACCCCAAAGTTTGCGCAATTACCGCCGCTATGACAAGCGGAACAGGACTTTCAGAGTTCGCAAAAACTTATAAAAACCGATTTTTCGATGTTGGCATTGCCGAGCAACACGCGGTTACCTTTTGTGGCGGTCTTGCAAAAGGCGGTATGAAGCCGTATTTTGCGGTTTATTCTTCATTTTTACAGCGTGGCTTTGACCAAATAATTCACGACTGTGCAATTGAGCGGTTACCCGTATGCCTGCTTGTTGACAGAGCGGGAATTGTTGGTGAAGACGGCGAAACACATCAGGGGATTTTTGATATTTCTTATCTTACTTCGATTCCGAATATCGAAATTTATTCGCCTTCTTATTATGAAGAACTTGAATATTTAATAGAAAAATCTGTTGATGCAAATTGTATAACAGCAATTCGCTATCCTCGTGGTTGCGAAGCCCAAAATAAAATTCCGCTCGATTATGAAAAAGAGTTCTCGGTAGTGGGGAATAACGGTAAAACTGCTATAATTACCTATGGCAGATTATTTTGCGAAGCCTTAAAGGCTCAAAGTCAAAGCGATGATTTTGATATTATTAAACTTAATAAAGTTTTTCCGTTAAGCCAAGATTTAATTGGAACTATAGCTAATTACGATAATATTTTAATATTTGAAGAAACCATTAAAAATGGCGGTATTGGTGAACATTTAATTTCTATGCTTTGTGAAATTTCTTGGAACGGAAGATTTGAAATTCACGCAATTGAGAACAAATTTGTTCCGTCGGCAAGTGTTTCTTCTGCACTTAAATCAAACGGACTTGATAGTGATAGTATGTTAAGGAGTATTAAATGCCAAAATTAAGATTAGATGTAGCTTTGGTAGAACAAGGCTTTGCCGAAAGCCGAGAAAAAGCGAAAGCGCTTATTATGGCGGGTATTGTTTTTGTAAACAATCAAAAATCCGATAAAGCGGGAAATACCGTAAAAACTGATGATATAATTGAAGTACGAGGCGAAACATTAAAATATGTTAGCCGCGGTGGTTTGAAGCTTGAAAAAGCTTTTTCGGTATTTGATTTTTCATTAGAAGATGCGGTTTGTGCTGATATCGGTGCATCTACTGGCGGTTTTACCGATTGTATGCTCCAAAACGGCGCGAAAAAAGTTTACGCCATTGATGTAGGTTACGGTCAACTTGCTTGGAAACTTCGCACTGACGAGCGTGTAGTAAACCTTGAACGCACAAATTTCCGCTATGTTACTAAAAACGAAATACCTGATGAACTTGATTTTGCATCAGTTGATGTTTCTTTTATTTCGCTGTCACTAATTTTACCCGTTATGAGAACACTGTTAAAAGACGGCGGTCAGGCTGTTTGCCTTATTAAACCACAATTTGAAGCGGGTAAAGAAAATGTTGGCAAAAAAGGTGTTGTAAGAGATAAAAGTGTTCATATTGCCGTAATTGAAAAAATTGTAAATCTTATAAACGAGAATAATTTTTCTCTTTTGGGACTTGATTTTTCTCCAATTAAAGGTCCTGAAGGAAATATTGAATATTTATGTCATATCAAAAAA
The DNA here is from genome assembly GCA_017537195.1 of Clostridia bacterium. Lineage (GTDB taxonomy): Bacteria > Bacillota > Clostridia > Oscillospirales > Acutalibacteraceae > UBA737. The sequence goes on along the minus strand of JAFYLF010000079.1, from coordinate 3,782 downwards.
ACTGACACCCCGCAAAATCTTTGTAAAATAACAGCTTTAGAGGTTGTTGAAAAATCTTATTTATCACTAAAGGAGTGACTTTAAGTGAAGGTTGCAGTATTGCCGAATTTAGATAAACGAGGTTCGGCACAGGTAGTTGAAAAATTAGGTATTATTTTAAAAAATGAGGGAATAGTAGCATATCTTCCTGATACTGTTTGCAGTCCGAATTTCAAAACGGCTCCCGAAGAAGAACTATATAATATTGCGGATATAATTATCACTATCGGTGGCGACGGCACTATTATTCGTTACGCCAAACTTGCTGCCATGAAAGATAAGGCTGTGCTTGGCATAAATGCGGGAAGAATGGGATATCTTGCGAATATTGAACAAAATGAATTATCACTAATTTCTAAACTTAAAACAAACGAATATTTTGTTGAAAACAGAATGATGTTAAAGGTTGAAGTTTTCGAAAACGGTGAGAAAATCAATGAATATACCGCAATTAACGATGCAGTTATAACAAGCGGTTTCATTTCAAGAATAATTGATATTTCGGTATCAGTCGGTAAAGACACTATTAATTACCTTGCTGACGGACTTATAGTATCAACCCCCACAGGCTCTACTGCATATTCAATGTCAGCAGGCGGTCCGATAATCGACCCCTTGACAGAAAATATGTGTGTTACCCCCATTTGTTCGCATTCTTTGTCTGCAAAACCGATACTTTTAGGTGCACAAAATGAAATTATTTTAAAATCTTTTTCAAAAAAGCGCACCGAAATTTATCTTACGGTTGACGGAAGAAAAGTGGCAAATGTTAAGCCTTATACCGAAATTAAAATCACAAAATCTCCGAATACTGTTAAACTTATTCGCCTTAACGACCGTTCCTTCTATAAAACGCTTTCGGTAAAATTTAAAGACGGCAGGAGTTTTTAAAATGAAACAAGTAAGACAAAAAGCCATTCTTGATATTATAAGTAACAAGGTTATTGTAACTCAAGAAGATTTGCAAAATGAGCTTCAAAATTTAGGGTTTGATGTTACCCAATCTACAGTGTCACGTGATATAAAGGATATGAAACTTATCAAAACCCACGACAGTGAAGGAAATTACCGCTACGCTTCCAATATTCGTGAAACTGTGGAAAAATCTCACACAAGAGATATTTTTGTAAAATCGGTTTTGTCGGTTGATTATGCACTTAACAATGTTGTTATAAAGTGCCGTACTGGTTTGGCATCGGGGGCTTGTGTAGCACTTGACGAAATGTTCCACGACTTAATGCTGGGGTCACTCGCGGGGGACGATACAATTATTGTTGTAACTTCGTGTACTGAAGACTCAAAGCGACTAACACAAGAAATTAAGAATATTTTATAACGGCGGAATTTTTTATGTTAAAATTTTTACATATTGAAAATATTGCGGTTATCGAACAGACTGATATTGAATTTAAAGAAGGTTTTAATGTACTCACGGGTGAAACGGGTGCGGGTAAATCTATTTTAATTGATGCAATAAATGCTGTTTTAGGTGAGCGAACTTCAAAAGACCTTATCCGCACCGGCTGTGACACGGCTGTGGTTTCAGCGGTTTTCGGTGATTTAGATGATGAAACACTTAAAGTTTTAAGTGATAATAATATTTCACCCGATGAAGATGGAAATATTATCATAAACCGAAAATTAAGTCTTTCGGGAAAGGGACTAATAAAGGTTAACAATATTCCTGTAACCGCAACGCTTTTGCGTGAAATTGCGAAAAATCTCATCAATATTCACGGTCAACACGATAATCAGGCATTGCTCAATCCCGAGAAACATTTGGGATTTATTGATGCGGTTGCCAATAACGGAAAACTTTTAGAGGAATATTATAGTGAATTTCGTCTTCTTAATTCCATTCGCAAAGAACTATTATCGCTACAAATGGATGAAGATGAGAAGTCACGGAAAATCGATCTATTAAAATATCAAATAAACGAACTTGAAACTGCGAATATAAAAATTGGAGAACTCGAAGATTTAAAGCAAAAATTAAATATTGCAAATAATTTTGAAAAGACTTATAAAGCCTTATCGGCTGCGGATTATTTGCTTTCGGGTAATGACGATAACGATGGTGTTTTAACCCAAATTTCAAACTGTATTAAATACTTATCGTCGCTTGGTAACGATTTTGAAAACAGTTATTCTAAACTTAATGAAGCCTTAAATTTGCTACAAGACGCAAGGGCAGAAATTTCCGTGTTTTTAGGTAATTCGGAATTTTCTGAGCTTGACCCAAACGAAATCAACCAAAGACTTGATTTTCTATCTCGACTTATGGTAAAATACGGTTCGAGCGAAGAAGAAATGCTTGATTTTCTCGAAAATGCAAAACTTGAACTTGAAAATATTTCACTTTCGGATAAGAAGATTATGGAACTTTCGTCTTCTTTGGAAGAATCAAAATTAAGACTTATAGAAAAAGCCAAAAAACTAACCGATTCACGTCTTAATGCGGCAAATAAGTTTTCAAAGGATGTTTGTAATACACTCGAATATCTTAATATGCCGAATGTTAAATTTTTAACTGATATTAAGCAGGGCAAGTATCAAAAAAATGGTTGTGATACTGCCGAATTTTTGATTAGTGCTAATGACGGTGAAAGTCTTAAACCGCTTATAAAAATCGCTTCAGGCGGTGAATTATCCCGTGTTATGTTAAGCATTAAGAGTGTGCTTTTGGATAAAGATAATATCGGCACAATGATATTTGACGAAATTGATACAGGTATCAGTGGCTTTGCGGCGGGCAAAGTTGCAACACAACTTAAAAATGTTGCAAAAGCACGTCAGGTTATATGCGTAACACATCTGGCGCAGATAGCCGCCCTTGCCGATGAGCACTTGCTAATTGAAAAAACAACTGACGACGGTCATACTTTTACTAATGTAACCCCGCTTGGTTATAAAGATAGAATAAGTGAAATCGCCCGAATTATGTCGGGTACAGAACTTACCGAAAATTTATATAATTCCGCAAAGGAACTAATAGACAGGAGCAATATATTATGAAAATCTATGAAGAACTTGTAGCCCGTGGACTAATAGCGCAGGTTACTGACGAGGAAGAAATAAGAGAGCTTATCAACAACGGTAAGGCGACATTCTATATTGGTTTTGACCCCACAGCTGACAGTTTGCATGTTGGTCACTTTATGGCGCTTTGCCTTATGAAAAGACTTCAAATGGCGGGTAACAAGCCTATTGCGCTTATCGGCGGCGGTACGGGTCATATCGGCGACCCTTCGGGCAGAACAGATATGCGTTCAATGATGACTGCCGAACAAATTCAACACAACTGTGACTGCTTTAAAGAGCAAATGAGCAAGTTTATTGAATTTGGTGAAGGCAAAGCCGAAATGGTAAACAATGCCGACTGGCTTTTGAAACTTAATTATATTGAACTGTTACGTGAAGTAGGTGCGCAGTTTTCGGTTAATAATATGCTCAGAGCCGAATGCTACAAGCAGAGAATGGAAAAGGGTCTTTCGTTCCTTGAATTCAACTATATGATTATGCAAAGCTATGACTTCTATCATTTGTTCAAGGAATATGGCTGTAATATGCAGTTCGGCGGCGATGACCAGTGGTCAAATATGCTTGGCGGTACTGAACTTATCCGTAAAAAACTTGGTAAAGATGCTTACGCTATGACAATTACCTTGCTTCTCAACTCTGAAGGCAAGAAAATGGGTAAAACTGTTGGCGGTGCTGTTTGGCTTGACCCTAAAAAGACAAGC
>JAFYLF010000078.1 GCA_017537195.1 Clostridia bacterium | reverse complement strand
GAATTGTCAAGCTATATTGACAGCTTGAAAGACGGCGCAAGTTATAGCTTGACAATATCCGAGAAAAAGAAGAAAAGAAGCCTTGACGCAAACGCCTATTGTTGGGTATTGCTTGACAAGTTGGCGGCGGCGCTTGGAATTGCAAAAGAAGACCTATATAAAAGCTATATTAAGGAAATCGGCGGCAATTCTGAAACCGTATGCGTGAAAAATGAAGCGGTGGACGCGCTTTGTAAACAATGGTCTTTTAACCGTTTGGGTTGGGTAACTGATACGTTTAAATCACGGCTTAACGGTTGTACAAACGTTATTTTGTATTACGGGTCGAGTGTTTATGATACAGCGCAAATGAGCAGATTAATAAATTTGATTGTGCAAGATTGTGAAATTTTCGGAATTGAAACGGCAGACACTGAAAAACTTGAAAAACTCTTGCAAGAATGGGGCGCGAATGATGGATAAAAAGATAAAAACAATAAAATCTATGATATCAAAGACAGACAGCGCGGACGAAAAGAAAGCGTTAAAATCAGCGTTGAGGGCTATGAACAGTCGAAAGCCGCGCCCGCCAATATACGAACAGGGCGGCAGTGATGAACCAATTATAATACTTTGCCCCGCTTGCGATAACGAAATTGACGGAAAGTACACGCCCGATTATTGCCCCGCTTGCGGACAGGCGTTGGAGTGGTTCAAATATTTTGATAGGAGTTGACGCAATGAAAGCCAATATATCTATGAACAAACAAAAGGCGGCGAAAGTAAACACAAAGCAGAAAGCCGTTTATATGCAGATACGCGAGGAAGTACGCGAGGAAGTATACAAAGAGTGTGCAAACGATATCATGATACAGTGTTTGAGTACGGTTTTTTGGACGTTGGCGACAAATTGCGGTTATGGCGCGGGACGGCTGAAAAAGCTTGCAGAAATGCTACATGATACAAAAGATTTGATGGATAACCCGTCGAAATTACATCATAAATTTAGCGGGCTTGAATGTGAACAGATAATCAAGGAAAAATACGGAGTTGACTTGCGGGCAGAGTTTACGGCGGAAGTTGAAGTAAAAGTGTAGAGGGAGTGCAAACAATGAACAGGCTGAAAAAGTGGATAATTGAAAAACTGGGCGGATATACCACGATACCAACGGCGCGAATAGTTAATGAACTGCCGTTTGTACTGCATAGGACTGAACGCCCTATTATTACGTTGCATGGGACTTTTGAAATCCCCGACAATACAAGAATGACCGAGGAAATGAAATCCGAAATCATAAAAAGAAATATATGTGAAAGCATAGCGGACGAGATATACAAGGCGGGCGCATACGAACAGACTAAAATGCACGACGAATGTTTACAGCGTGATTTTTATAAAATCATCGTGCGAGTGGTAGAGGGTGGAAAAGAATGGAACGACTAACAGACAGAAAAACAGCCGCCGCGTTGAAGAAAAACGCGGACGGGCTGAGAGAAAAGGGCGTTGAACCGAATATATCAGATTTGCGATATATCAAACTTGCGGAGTACGAAAACATAGAAGAAATGTACTAATAAATTTCAAAATTGCAAATAATAGAAGTGAAAAATCTATACGAAATACGATAAGAGTCAAAAGGAAACAAACCCGAAATTCTCATTGACTAAGTACACTAAATTGATAATAAATGGTTGAAATATAACCCCGCGCTAGTATCCGAAAAACCAACAAAGACGATTGACAGCGGGTTTATAATGCGGCGGTTTAGTGAAAGGCGGTAAAATATGGGTAAGTTGTACGCAATTACAGCGGGCAGTTATAGCGACTATCGTATAATAACATTATGTAGCGACGAGGAAAAGGCGCACAAAATTGCTTTGCTTTATAACGCAGAAGTTGAAGAATTTGAGGACGGCAAAAACCTAGACACCGAAAATATAATTTTTGAAGTGGTTTTTGATGATAAATACCGAAATACATATTGTTGGCAATGCTTCACAAATCCCGCTGAAATCAAACTAAACGAGGTAACAAGCGACGGAAATTTATATAAAAATTATACCGTTTTTGTAGCCGCTAAGAACAAAGAAAAGGCTTTGAAAATTGCACGGGACAAGCTGACAGAATACAGGGCGCGGGAGTTAGGCATATAAAGGCGGGCGAAACATGAGCGTTGACACAAATATCAAAGCTATCAAAACACCCGTGAAAGTTCCGACGGAGTTTATTTTGACGTGGATTTTATGGGGGGATATCATGAGTAAACCGTACAGGCTTGAATATTGTATGCTTTGCCACAGGCGATTAATAGTACAAAACATTGACGCACGAACAGGCGAAGATTTGCCGCGTGATATGCCGTATGTATGCGACGATTGCAAGCGAAAGCAGGAAAAAGAACGGCGCGAGAAAATGAGCGAATATGAAAAACAATGCGCGTTAATGTTTGCAAACTATACAAGGGACAGCAAATGCAAGCGCGGTCACGTTATGCCGTGTGAGATATGCAAAGCGGTGTTTAATGAAAGTTGTGAGGTATAACAATGCTAGTAAATGACGTTAAATTAAATAATTGCCCGTTTTGTGGCGGCAAAGCGAAAATCCATTTATATTTAAGTAAATACTATGCGAATTGCAAGAAATGCAAGACTTTTTCCGCGCCGTATGACACAGCAGAACAGGCGGCGGCGGCGTGGAATACCCGCGCTTATAGCGTGGGCGTTGAAAACAACACAAAAACGATAAAACCGCCGATAAATGTTAGTTATGAAAACATGGAAGAAGCAACGGAAATTTAAAACAGAATCGGAGTATAAAAGGTTGGTGATGATATGAAAAGTTGCTTTATATGTGGTCGCAATGGACGCGGCGACCGTTTAGAGCGACACCATTAGGCATATTTTCGGCGGCGCACGGCGCAAACTATCCGAAAAATACGGGCTAGTTGTTTATTTGTGCGGTGAACGCTGTCACAGATTAGGCGAATACAGCGCCCACCAAAACGCCGAAATAGCAGACTATTTGCACAAATACGGGCAAAAAAAGGCTATGAGTGAAAACAATTGGACGGTCGAAAAGTTTGTTGAAGTATTCGGAAAAAACTATTTATGAAGCGGGTATTAACCCGCTTTTGTTTTGTGCAAAATAAGACAAAGCGCGGCGCAAAGTTTGTGCAATATTTTATAATATAAGTATTGACTTTGTGATATAAGT
>JAFYLF010000077.1 GCA_017537195.1 Clostridia bacterium | reverse complement strand
GGAAAACCAGAAGATATCGGCTTTGTAGGGGAAATTACCAATATTAACACCCACATTCTGGAACACTTGATTCAAGACGAATTTATCCCCGTTGTTGCTCCTATCGGAGTAGGTGAGGATGGCGAAAGCTATAATATCAATGCGGATACCGTTGCAGGCGCGCTTGCCGCAAGCCTTAATGCGGAAAAGCTTATTATGCTTACCGACGTTGAGGGCATCAAAACAGGTAAAGACGGTGACCTTCTATATTATACCAATAAGGATGAAATACTTGATTTAATCGGAAAAGAGGTTATAACAGGAGGTATGATTCCGAAGGTATTGGGCTGTCTTGAGGCTCTTGATAAGGGTGTAAAATCCGTCCATATAATTGACGGTAGAGTCCCTCATTGTCTGCTTCTTGAAATATTCACAAAATCAGGTATCGGAACAATGATAGAAAAATAGTTGACTAAATAAAAAAAGTGTGTTAAAATACCCATATAATAGAAAAAACGGAGGTATGAAAAATGAAACATATTACAACTTTAAAAACATGTAACCTTAAAGAAACCAGTAAAAAAGGCGGATGCGGCGAATGTCAGACTTCTTGTCAGTCAGCTTGCAAAACTTCTTGTACAGTTGCTAATCAGAAGTGCGAAAGAATCGCAAAAGCGTAATTTAAATTTAAAAACTTGTTTTCGGGTTTACGGGTGCTAAACGATTTTCGTTTAGTGCCTTTTTTTAACCTATTGACTTTGAATTTGTAAATTGATAAAATAAATTTGGAGGTGTTTTTATGAATAATAAAGCAATTGTATACTTTACAAGAGATTTATCCGAAAAAGGACTTTTGAAAATATATAAAAGAATTTGTGAAAATTTAACCGGAAGGATTGCAGTCAAGCTTCATACCGGTGAAAAGAACGGGCCAAACATTATACCAAGACCATGGGTTAAAGAGCTTTTTGACCGTGAAATTTCAAATGGAGCCATTATTGAAACAAATACCCTTTATGACGGTGACCGTTACACAACCGAAAAACACAGAGATACCTTAAAGGTTAACGGCTGGACATTTTGTCCTGTTGATATTATTGAAGAAACGGGAACAGTTATGCTTCCCGTAGTTGGCGGCAAATGGTTTGATGAAATGTCAATCGGAAAAAATATTGAAAACTATGATTCTCTTCTTGCTCTTACCCATTTTAAAGGCCACGTTATTAGTGGCTTCGGCGGTTCAAATAAAAATATAGGTATCGGCTGTGCAGACGGGCAAAACGGTAAAAAGCTTATTCATCAGCTTCCGCAGACCGAATCCATATGGTCCGCTGAGGGCGAAGTGTTTATGGAGAGAATGACCGAATCCACAAAATCCGTTATAGACCGCTTCGGAAAAAACACCGGATATATAAATGTGTTAAGAAATATGTCGGTTTCCTGTGACTGTGAGGGAATCCATGCCGCACCCGTTGTTACTCCGAATATAGGCATATGTGCATCCTTGGATATTCTTGCGGTTGATAAGGCATCTGTTGATCTTGTGTATGCCTTAAAGGAAGATGATAATAAGGATCTTGTTAAAAGAATTGAATCCCG
>JAFYLF010000076.1 GCA_017537195.1 Clostridia bacterium | reverse complement strand
CTTGTTCTTGAGCAGGATCTCGTGCAAAATGCCGCCCTCGGTGAGATGGGGCTTATGCCCGTTCTCGTCGGCGCCGCAGATGTGCAGCCGCACCTCGCTGGAGGCGTTGCCGCCCAGAACAGGGCGGTTATGGATCAGAACTGTCCGCACCCCGTGTCTTGCCGCAGCGATGGCTGCGCAAAGGCCGGACATTCCGCCGCCGATAACAGCAAATTCATAGGATTCCTTTTTGATTTTTTGACGTTGCATCGTGTTCTCTCCGCTTATCGTAAATGTATTAAACCCATTATATCATAAAATTTATAAAAAGCAATTTTTCATTGAAAAAAGCAGATGAGCGAAGGCTCATCTGCTTTTTGGTTATTTGTCTTTTTGATCGAAGGCGGGGTTGATGCGGTAGAAGGTCTTGCTGTACTTTTTGTCAAAATTAATGTATAATAAAGGAGAAACAAATTGAGTTTAGAATTAGCAATTGTTGCGGCGGCTGTAACCGGGGAGATATTGTCGCCACAAATAACGAAAAGCTCGAAGTATAAGCATTGGATCAGTATCGAGGATTATTTGTCACATACGATCATTACGAGACCTTTTATGAAATAATATAAGGAGGATGAAACCATGAAAATAATTGAATTGGATTTAACAGGGTGTAAATATTTATCGGAAATTCATGAAAGGATACGGGTTGCGTTTGATTTTCCGGAGTGGTATGGTAAAAATTGGAGTGCTTTTTGGGATTTGCTTTGGAGTGAATGTGATGCTGATAAAGTAATTATTAAAGGGGTATTGGGATTGCCCAACGAATTTGAACAGGCACTTAACATAATGAACGAAATATTAGAGCGAAATAAAAAGGAACGAGCAAGCAGTGGTGATCCGTTTGATTATGAAATAATAAGCTGATTAAAAAAGCAGATGGGCGGATGCCCATCTGCTTTTTATTATTTATCCTCTTTATCAAATGCAGGGTTGATGCGGTAGAAGTTTTTGCTGTCGAGATGGCGGCGGACCTGCCCCAGGGCTTCGCCGAACCGCTGAAAATGGTTTATTTCTCTCTGCCGCAGGAACTTGATGGGATCCCGAACATCAGGGTCCTTGATCAAGCGCAGCAGGTTATCATAGGTGGTACGCGCCTTTTGCTCGGCGCCCATATCCTCAAAAAGGTCGGTAATGGGATCGCCTTTGGATTGAAACACTGTCGCGCTGAAGGGAACGCCACCCGCCGATTGAGGCCAGATGCCTGCGGTATGGTCGGTGTAGTAATCGGCAAAGCCCTGCGCCTGAATTTCGTCGGCAGAAAGTCCGCGCAGCAGCTGGCGGACAATGGTGGAAACAATTTCCATATGGGCGAGCTCCTCGGTGCCTAAATAAGATTTTTATTGTTCATATCGCAAAATGATAAAAGACTGTGCATTTTCGCACAGTCTTTCTTTGGTTTACACTTCTTCAGCTACGGAAGCATTAACGGAAAAATTGGTATAAACACATTCCATTACATTGCTTTCGGGTTGCTCGTTATAGACACAGGCAATCGGTATTTTTTGTTCGTAGGCATCAATGACGAGTTTTACCAAGGGGTTAGGATATTTCGTTTTATAACCACTTTGTTTAAAAATCATTATATCAATAGTATCGTCGCCGTCTTTCATTTTTATTGATATGTATTTTCTTTCGTCGCCGTCAATTCCGTCGTATCGTTTAAGGTAGGTAATGTAACCACCTAAAAAGTTGTTGTTTTTTTCGTTTGATAATTTATTAGATTTCATATAGAAACCTCCTTGTTAAAGTATTTAGTGGTTTCCATATAACTCTTTAATATGTGTGTTGTGATATTCAAAGGTTTTACTATACTAATTGTTTTTTCTATCACTCCTAACATTTAAGCATCTTACTTATTACAAAGTTTTTTCAGTTAAGTATGATAATTCAATTTTCTTTAAGTCTGTAAGTTTAACCTTGTTTAAGACAGTATAATTTAATACCTTAATATAAGTGAATAACTTTAAAACTTAATATAGGTATTTAAATCTATTACTTAATATAAGTAATTAATT
>JAFYLF010000075.1 GCA_017537195.1 Clostridia bacterium | reverse complement strand
GGTGAGCCTACAAGTCATAAGGGAAAAGGTTGGGAAATTTTTACCGACCGTATTATAGAAGAACTTAATCAAAAAACAACACCCGTTGTATTTTTACTTTGGGGTGCCCACGCCGAGAAAAAAGCACAGAAAATCACGAACCCAATTCATAAAAAACTTATAACAGTTCATCCAAGTCCGCTTTCTGCTCACCGTGGTTTTTTTGGATGTAAGCATTTTTCAAAAACAAACGAAATTCTTGTAGCAAATAATATGAAACCGATTATATGGTAAAAATAGACTATTGACAAATAATGTCAAATATCATATAATGGTTCTGTAATTTTTGCGAAAGGTGGATTACTATGTCTAAAGGAATTGTTCGTGCAGTAGATAAAATGGGCAGGGTTGTAATCCCTAAGGAGCTCAGAGAACAGTTGGGCGTAAAGAACGAGATTGATAGTTTCGATATTTATCAGGACGGGGATAAAATCATACTTGAGAAATACCGTCCATTCTGTGTTTTCTGTAACAAATTAGGACCAAGCGTTAAGATTGGGGAATATGCCGTTTGTAATGAATGTATCGACAAGCTTAACGAGGCTAGAGATAATAAGAAATAAACACTTGACAAAGATTATTTTTGGTGGTATAATTCTTAAAAATGTTAAATGCATAGACGGAATTATTGCTTAATTTCAGTGTTCAGAGAGCCGTGCGGTTGGTGTGAGCGCGGTACACTTTTTTAAGTCAAGTCTCGTTCCTGAGCAGAGCGGCTGAAATGTGAGTAAGCGGCTACGGTGCGTCCCGTTACCAAGGCGAAAGGCTTGTTGGAGCCTTACTGAGTGACCGTTTTATACGGTAAACAGGGTGGTACCGCGAAATATATTCGTCCCTGAGAGTGTAGATACATTCTCAGGGCTTTTTTAATGTAAGAAAGAGGGTTTTATTATGAAAATCAAAATCGCAGACAGAACATTGTGCTGGAGTAGTGCTGTATTTGGTTTTAAGGAAAAAATTGAAATCGCACGTCAGCTTGAACGCCTAAATGTTAATATTGTTGAGCTACCAAAAATTGAAAATGATAAAACTGATATATTGCTAACCCGTACAATCGCTTCTTTTGTAAAGAACGCTGTAATTTCGGTGGCAGCAGCAACTAAAGAGGATGTCGATAAGGCGGTTTTATCGCTTAATACTGCAAAAAATCCACGCATAAGGGTTGAACTTCCTGTATCCTGCGTGGGAATGGAATATTCCTTGCATATGAAAGCCCCTAAAATGATTGAAATGATAAAGGAAACCGTGGCTTATGCAAAAGGAAAGGTTGCGGATGTTGAATTTTGCGCTGTCGACGCTACAAGAGCTGAAGCAGACTTTTTGAAAGAAGCAGTAAATACTGCCATTGAATCGGGAGCAAATGTTGTTACCCTTTGTGATTCTACAGCTGAAATTTTGCCGGATAAGTTTGGTGAATTTGTGGCAGAGTTTGCAAGTATTGGCGCAGAAATCGGTGTTATGTGTGAAAACAATAATGGACTTGCCGCCGCAGATGCTATTATTGCCGCAGGTAAGGGAGCCACCACAGTTAAAACCTGTGTTGGCGGAAGCATTACACCGCTTGAAACCTTTGCAAGTATACTTAAAAACTGTGGTAACGGATGTGATTTTGAAGCATCGGTAAAATTTACTGAACTTAACCGCATTATAAATCAAATTAGTTGGATTATAAATAACGCCAAGACCGAAAAGAATTCTTTAAGCGTGGTTTCGTCTTATGAAACTGATATTGAGCTTGATGCTAACGACGATAAGGAAACTGTGCTTTCCCAAGTTTTGAGTCTAGGGTATGATTTATCCGAAGAAGACGGCGCCAAGGTTTATGAAGAATTTTTGCGTGTTGCTGATAAAAAGCGTATTACTGCAAAGGAGCTTGACGCTATTGTTGCCAATGTTGCGTTACAGGTTCCGCCGACATATAAGCTTGTGAATTATGTTGTAAACAGCGGTAATATTATCACATCTTCTGCTCAGATAACTCTCGAAAAAGAGGGCGAAAATTTACAGGGTATTGCCACAGGTGACGGCCCTGTTGATGCTGCTTTCAGAGCGGTTGAACAGATTATCGGCTGTCATTATGAATTGGACGATTTCCAGATTCAGTCTGTAACCGAGGGTAAAGGCGCTATGGGCGGCGCAGTAGTAAAGCTTCGAAAAGATGGCAAACTTTATTCGGGTAACGGCATTTCAACTGATATTATTGCCGCAAGTATAAAGGCTTATATAAATGCTGTAAACAAGATAGTTTACGAGGAGGCATAAAGAATGAAATTAGCTTTTTCGACAAAGGGTTGGCACCAAAGCACCTTCTCTGATTTTTGTGATATAGCGAAAGATTTGAAGTTTCAAGGTGTTGAACTTCATAATATACATAACCGACTTTTCACTGAAAAGGATGGCGCTTTTCACGACTATACTGCCGCAAAAACGGTAAGAATGCTTTACGAAAAGAAACTTTCAATCCCTTGTATTGATACTATTTGTAATCTTTCAGAAATTGAAAAAGAAAATGAAAATATAGAAGAGATTGGAAAGTGCATTGAAATTGCTTCAAATCTTCATATTCCTTATGTTCGCATAAAGGCTTACGGTGAAGAAAACTATGATTTTGTGAGAGAAACCATTGGAAAGGTATTACCAATAGCCGAACGAAGCGGGATTGTTTTATTGGTTGAAACCTCGGGTATATATGCCAATACCAAAAATCTTTGCGAACTCTTAGATGGCTTTGCTCACGATAATTTGGCGGCTTTGTGGGATATGTATGCCACTTATTTTGTGGCGGGCGAAGATGCCGAAACCACAATTAAAAATCTTGGCGCTTATGTAAAGCATGTTCATATTAAGGATGCCATAAGAACAAGCGAAGGCACAGAATTTTGCCTTATGGGTGAGGGCGAAATGCCGATAGAAGATATGATGTTAGGTCTTCGCTCGGTGAATTTCGACGGTTTTATATCGCTTGAATGGACACCTGACTGGTGCGAAGAGCTTGACGATATGGAGATTATTTTCTCCCATTTTGTAAACTTTATGAAGCAGTTTGGCGACACTAAAAAGAGCGATTCGCTTTACTATAACCGTGCGCATACCGGCAGATATGTCTGGGAAAAGGATCGCCTTATCGACTGCACATTTTCACAAGTGCTTGACCGTATGGTAGAAGAATTCCCCGACCAATATTGCTTTAAATACACAACACTTGATTATACTAGAACCTACAGCGAGTTCCGTGACGATGTAGACACCTTTGCCCGTTCTTTGATTGCGCTTGGTGTTAAAGCGGGTACTCACGTGGCGGTTTGGGCATCAAATGTACCGCAGTGGTACATTGCTTTCTGGGCAACCGTAAAGCTCGGTGCGGTATTGGTTACTGTAAACACCGCTTATAAAATTCATGAAATTGAGTATTTGCTTCGTCAATCTGACACTCATACTCTTATTATGACCGAGGGTGCTAAAGACTGCCACTACGGTGAAATTATAGCTGAATTATGCCCGGAACTCGAGAACACAAAACCAGGATCACCACTTCACAGTAAGCGTTTGCCATTTTTACGCAATGCAATTACTGTCGGCTTTAAACAAAATGGCTGTCTTACTTGGGAACAGGCTATAGAGCTTTCAAGTCAGGTCCCCGTTTCCGAGGTTCATAGAATGGCGGCGGCAGTTGATAAGGACGATGTATGTAATATGCAATATACATCGGGTACAACAGGCTTCCCCAAAGGCGTAATGCTTACCCACTATAATGTTGTAAATAACGGCAAATATATCGGCGACCAAATGGAACTCTCAACCGCTGACCGAATGATGATTCAGGTTCCTATGTTCCATTGCTTCGGTATGGTGCTTTCAATGACATCGTCTATGACCCACGGCGCTACAATGTGCCCGATGCCTTATTTCTCGGCAAAATCGTCTTTGGCTTGTGTTCATAACGAGCATATTACTGCCTTTAACGGTGTTCCGACAATGTTTATCGCAATGATGAACCACCCCGATTTTAAAAAGACCGATTTTTCATATATGCGTGTTGGCATTATGGCGGGAGCAAATTGCCCTGCTGACCTTATGAAAAAGGCAACCGAACCCGATAATATGAATATGAAAGAAATTGTTTCGGTCTACGGTCAGACCGAGGCAGCACCCGGTTGCACAATGAGTAGTTATTTCGATTCATTGGAAGTCAGAACCGAAACTGTAGGTTCCGCTTTTGCGAATGTTGAATGTAAAATTATTGACCCAGAAACAGGACTTGATTGCCCTAATGGTGTAAACGGTGAATTTGTGGCCCGTGGTTATAATATAATGAAAGGGTATTACAAAATGCCTAAAGCCACAGCCGAAGCTATTGATAAGGACGGTTGGCTCCATTCGGGTGACTTGGCTTGTAAGGATGATAATGGCAACTACCGTATCACAGGCAGACTTAAGGATATGATTATCCGTGGCGGTGAGAATATTTACCCCAAGGAAATCGAAGAATTTATCTATACCTGCGACAAGGTAAGCGATGTTCAGGTTATCGGTGTGCCCGATAAGACCTACGGCGAAGAAATTATGGCGTGTATCATTCTTAAAAAGGGCGAAAGTATGACCGAAGACGAAATGCGCAAATATATCGCTGACCATATGGCACGTCATAAGGTTCCCCGTTATATTGAGTTTGTGTCTTCTTTCCCGATGAATGCCGCAGGTAAAATTCTAAAATACAAAATGCGTGAGGATGCCGCAAAGAGATTAGGATTATGATAAACGATATTTATGTAATAGATTCCCATTGCCATATCTATCCCGAAAAAATTGCTCAAAAAGCGGTTTCGGGCACCGATAATTTCTACGGTGAAAATTCGGTAGGTACGGGAACTGTCAGTAACCTTTTGGCGCTTGGTAGTCAGGCGGGGGTTGACCATTTTATTGTGCAATCTGTGGCGACTACGCCAAAACAGGTTAAAAGTATAAATGAATTTATAGCAAAAGAAGTGGAAAATGCGAATGGACTTATGACAGGTCTTGGAACACTTCACCCCGATAGTGATAATATAAAGGGTGATGTAAATCACCTTTTGGAATTAGGCCTTCGAGGAGTTAAACTTCATCCTGATATTCAAGCCTTTAAGATAGATGATTATAGATGTCTTAAAATTTATGAGCTTTGCGAAGAAAAGGGACTTCCCATTCTAATGCACACAGGGGATAACCGCTATGATTATTCAAACCCTAATAGACTTTTGCCGATTTTGGATATTTACAAAGGTCTTACCGTAATCGGCGCTCACTTGGGCGGTTGGTCAATATGGGAAGAGGCGGTAGAGGTTTACCGCGATATGCCGAATTTCTATGTTGACTGTTCTTCGAGTTTTCCTTACTTAAAGCCCGAAACCGCAAAAGAAATTATCCGCAAGTACGGAGCCGACAAGGTTTTATTCGGTACGGACTATCCAATGTGGTCGCCAAAGAGCGAAATTGAATATTTTATGGGGCTTTCTCTTGACGAAAGCGAAATAAATAGTATAATGAATATGAACGCTAAAAAATTATTTGGTTTGGAGTAAAGTTTATGAAAAATATAAAACTCGGCACAAAATGTGTTCAAGGTGGATATCAGCCAAAGAATGGCGAACCCCGTCAAATCCCAATTTATCAGAGTACAACATATAAATATGATACAAGCGAGGATATGGGTAAGCTTTTCGACTTGGAGGCCTCAGGGTATTTCTATGCCCGTCTTCAAAATCCAACCTGCGATTTTGTTTCGGCTAAAATTTGTGAGATGGAGGGCGGTACTGCCGCAATGCTCACTTCTTCAGGTCAGGCAGCATCCTTCTTTTCAATATTTAATATTGCAGGTTGCGGTGACCATATAGTTGCGTCTTCTGCAATTTATGGCGGAACCTATAACCTTTTCGCTGTTACTATGAAGAGAATGGGTATAGATTTCACCTTTGTTTCTCCCGATAGTACTGATGAGGAACTCGATAAAGCATTTAAGCCCAATACCAAAGCAGTATTTGGCGAAACTATTGCAAACCCTGCTTTAAATGTTTTGGATATCGAGCGTTTTGCAAATATGGCTCACAAGCATGGTGTTCCGCTTATTATTGATAATACCTTTGCAACTCCTGTAAACTGCCGTCCGATTGAATGGGGCGCTGATATTGTTATCCATTCAACCACAAAGTATATGGATGGTCACGCAAGTGCTGTTGGCGGTTGTATTGTTGATTCGGGTAAGTTCGACTGGACAAAATATCCCGAAAAATACCCCGGTCTTTGCACTCCTGATGACAGCTACCACGGTGTTACTTATACAGAGCGTTTCGGTCTTGAGGGCGCATATATAACCAAGGCTACTGCACAGCTTATGCGTGACTTTGGCTGTTGCCAACAGGCGCAAACCGCTTATGTTTTGAACCTTGGTCTTGAAAGCTTGCATCTTCGTATGAAAAAGCACTGTGAAAATGGTCTTGCAGTTGCAAAATTCCTTAAAAGTGATGACCGCATTGCTTGGGTTCGTTTCCCTCATCTTGAGGGTGACAACAACTACGATTTGGCTATGAAATATATGCCCAATGGTGGTTGCGGTGTAGTAAGTTTTGGTGTTAAGGGCGGAAGACCCGCTGCCGAAGCCTTTATGAAAGAACTTAAAATGGCTGCAATCGCAACCCATGTTGCCGATGCCAGAACCTGTTGTTTGCATCCTGCAAATGCTACTCATCGTCAAATGAATGACGACGAATTGTTGGCGGCAGGCATCACACCCGACCTTATCCGCTTCTCTTGCGGTATTGAGGAAGCAGAGGATATTATTGCAGACATTAAACAGGCACTCGATAAAATCTAAAAAGGATATATAGAAATATGCCTATAAGAATACCTAATGATTTACCTGCGGTAAAAACTTTAGAGCAAGAAAATATCTTTGTTATGACCGAAACCCGTGCCATAACACAGGATATTCGTCCGCTTAAGATACTGCTTTTAAATTTAATGCCAAAGAAGATTGAAACCGAAACACAGTTATCCCGTCTTCTCGGCAATTCACCGCTTCAGGTTGAGCTTGAGCTTATTCATACCAAAAGCCATCTTTCAAAAAATACTCCGCAAGAGCATATGTTGGCTTTTTATAAGACCTTTGATGATGTTAAAGATAGAACCTTTGACGGTATGATTATAACGGGTGCGCCTGTTGAACAAATGCCTTTTGAGGAAGTGGAATACTGGCAAGAGCTTTGTGAAATTATGGAATGGACCAAAACTCATGTGCACTCTACTTTCCACATTTGTTGGGGGGCACAGGCAGGGCTTTATTACCATTTCGGTATTGATAAAAAGCCCTTATCGGAAAAGATGTTCGGCATTTTTCCGCACACAGTCGATTATAAAAAGTCTATTTTGTTCCGTGGCTTTGACGATGTGTTTATGGTGCCCCATTCAAGACATACAACTGTGGATATAGAAGATGTAAAAAAATGCAAGGACCTTAAAATTTTGTCTTCTTCAAAAGAGGCGGGCGTTTATGCAATGGCTACCAAAAACGGCAAGCAAATTTTCATAACGGGACATTCGGAATATGACGCTAACACCTTGGCAAATGAATACTTTAGAGATATCGAAGCGGGTAAACCAATCAAGGTGCCTGTGAATTATTTCCCTTGTGATGACCCTAAAAAACAGCCAAAGGTCACTTGGCGCGCACACGCAAATTTGTTGTATTCAAACTGGCTTAACTATTTTGTTTACCAAACAACACCTTATGATATTGAAAAAATTAAATAAATTTAAGCGCTTTACAGAGTTTACACTTTGTAAAGCGCTTTTTATATATTTTTAAAAATGCAAGTGAAATTTGTCGAAACAAAAAATATTTTTCGGGTGTAATGTTAGCATATAAAGGCAATAATGTTTATGGTTATAAAAACATTATTACGGAGTGGCTTTATATGTATAACAAGGTTTCTATTTGCGGTGTGGATACCGCCAAATTACCTGTGCTTAAAGAGGCGGAAAAAATGCAGCTTTTAAAAGAAGCGCGTGACGGCAACAAAAAATCCCGTGAAAAGCTTATAAACGGAAATCTGCGGCTTGTTTTAAGTGTTATTCAGCGCTTTACCGGCAGAGGAGAAAACCTTGATGATTTATTTCAAATAGGCTGTATAGGGCTTATAAAATCGATAGATAATTTTGATATCACACAAAATGTAAAATTTTCAACCTACGCAGTTCCTATGATTATCGGCGAAATAAGACGGTATCTTCGTGATAATAATTTAATAAGGGTCAGCCGTTCAATAAAGGACACCGCCTACCGTGCAATGCAGGCTAAAGAGCGGCTTATGAGTGAAAAACAAACCGAGCCTACAGTCTCGCAAATCGCAAATGAACTGGGGGTTCCTGTTGCAGATGTCGTAATAGCGCTCGAGAGTGTTGTGTCGCCCATGTCGCTTTACGATCCCGTTTATTCGGATGGCGGAGACACTATTTATGTGCTTGACCAGTTGGGTGATAATAACGACGATAAAAACTGGCTTCAGGAAATCGCATTTAAACAAGCATTAAAGGATTTAAGTGAACGTGAAAAGCATATTTTAAGGCTTCGGTTTATGCAGGGCAAAACTCAAATGGAGGTATCGGAGGAAATCGGTATCAGTCAAGCGCAAGTGTCCCGCCTTGAAAAAGGCGCTTTGGAAAAAATAAAATCATAAATTAAAGTATTCGTGGAAAAGTATTACTAAT
Organism: Clostridia bacterium; assembly: GCA_017537195.1. Taxonomy (GTDB): domain Bacteria; phylum Bacillota; class Clostridia; order Oscillospirales; family Acutalibacteraceae; genus UBA737. Next base: position 3,193 of record JAFYLF010000075.1, on the reverse strand, counting down.
ATGATTTTGGAGGTATAAAAATGAAACGAATAATTTGTTTGGTTTTAACAGTAATTCTTTCGGCTGTTTTATTTACGGGTTGTGGAAAGAAGCAACAAAACGCACTTGTTTATTTTCTTAATTTCAAGCCCGAATCTGCGGCAGTTTATGAAGAATTAGCAAGAAAATATGAAGAGGAAAAGGGTGTTAAGGTAAAGGTTGTAACAGCGGCGGCAAACACTTATGAACAAACACTAAAGTCGGAGATCGCTAAAACCGAAGCACCTACAATTTTTCAGGTTAACGGACCTATTGGTTATAATTCTTGGAAAGATTACTGCCTTGATATTAAGGACAGTAAAATTTATTCATATCTTACTGATAAATCTTTGGCGATAAAAGACGGCGACGGGGTTTACGCAGTACCTTATGTGGTTGAGGGTTATGGAATAATTTATAACAACGCTATTATGGATAAGTATTTCGGTCTTAAAAGCCGTCAGCAAAAGGTGAATAGTGTGGAAGAAATCAAAAATTTCGCCACATTGAAAATAGTTGTAGATGATATGACCAAGCACAAATCGGAGCTTGGTATTGACGGTGTATTTGCTTCAACCTCGCTTTCAAGCGGTGAAGACTGGCGTTGGCAGACCCATTTGCTTAATATCCCGCTTTTTTACGAATACAAATCAACTGAAGAGGGTAAGGACCCGACTCTTTCACTTTTAGATGCAAAAGAAATAGCCTTTAAATATGAACAAAATTATAAAAAGATTTTCGATCTTTACACCGAAAATTCAGCAACTGTAAAAAACCTTTTAGGCTCAAAATCGGTCGCAGATTCTATGGCTGAATTCGCACTCTCAAAAGCGGCAATGGTGCAAAACGGCAACTGGGCATGGTCTCAAATTTCGGGTGTTAAGGGCAACACTGTTGATGCAAATGATATTAAAATGCTCCCGATTTATACAGGTATTGAGGGCGAGGAAAATCAGGGGATTTGCATTGGCACTGAAAATTATTTCGCAATAAACAAGAATGTGAGCGAAGAAAAGCGCAAGGCTTCACTCGATTTTCTTGATTGGCTTTTCTCCAGCGAAACAGGTAAAAAATATGTAACCGAAAAACTCGGGTTCATAACCCCATTTAACACATTTAGTGAAAGCGAAACCCCAAATGACCCGTTAGCAAGAGAAATTAACCGCTATCTCAACGACAAGGAAACAACGGTTGTTCCATGGATATTTACAGCTTTTCCGAGCGAAAACTTTAAAAAAGAAACCGGTAGCGCATTGCTTGATTATGTCCAAGGAAGTAAAACTTGGGATGAGGTGAAGCAGACAGTAGTAGATAAATGGAAGAGTGAAAGAAAATAAAATGAAATCGCTCAAACGATATTTCCCCGTATTCGTAATGCCGACTTTAGTGGCATTTTTAATAGCATTTGCAGTACCCTTTGTGCTGGGACTTTTCTTATCTTTTACCGAGTTCAGAACTGTAAGCGATGCCCAGTTTGTGGGTTTTTTAAATTATCTTAAAATTTTCACCCAAGACGCAACATTTTTAAATTCTTTATGGTTTACTGTGAAGTTTGCGGTAGTGTCGGTTATAACAATCAATTTTTTTGCCTTCATTTTTGCATTGCTTTTAACCCGTGATGTAGCAGGTACAAAAGTTTTCAGAACAGTCTTTTTTATGCCGAACCTTATTGGCGGAATAGTACTTGGCTATATTTGGCAACTTATAATAAACGGTGTGTTATTTAGGTTTGGGTATTCGATTACAAGCGATGCTACCTACGGCTTTTGGGGACTTATAATCCTTATGAATTGGCAAATGATAGGGTATATGATGATAATTTATATAGCAGGGCTTAGTAATATCCCTACCGATATTATAGAAGCCTCAAAGGTGGACGGCGCAGGGTGGTTTACAACCCTTTTTAAAATAACAATTCCGTCTTGTATGCCATCGATTACCAGATGTTTGTTTTTAACCATAACCAACTCTTTTAAGCTTTTTGACCAAAATTTAGCGCTTACTGCAGGTGCGCCAGGGGGCAGAACACGAATGGTGGCGCTTGATATTTATGAAACCTTTTACGGAAGAATAGGCTTTGAGGGAATAGGACAAGCAAAATCGGTTATCTTTTTCTTAATTGTAGCGGCGGTATCGCTTACACAGCTTATTTTAACCAGAAGAAAAGAGGTTGAAATTTAGTGGCAAAGAAATTTAGCAATATTCTGATTTTTGTTTTGCTATTGGTTTTGGCTTTGGTTTTTATATCGCCCATTTTAATAGTGGTTATAAATTCGTTTAAATTGAAATTCTCAATCGCCACCGAACCTTTTTTACTTCCCAACGCCGAAACCTTTATTGGAATCGCTAACTATTCGGAAGGTCTTCGCACGACCGATTTTTTATCGGCTTTTTGGTGGTCGCTGTTTATTACGGTTTTTTCGGTTTTGGCGATAGTTTTATTCACCTCTATGACGGCTTGGTATATTGTAAGGGTTAAAACTGTTTTTACTTCGTTGCTTTATTATGCTCTTGTTTTTTCGATGATTGTGCCCTTTCAGATGGTTATGTTTACAATGTCGAAAACAGCTAATGTATTAGGGCTTGATAACCCGTTTGGAATAATATTAATTTACCTTGGATTTGGCGCAGGACTTGCTACCTTTATGTTTACAGGGTTTGTAAAGTCTGTGCCATTAGGCATTGAAGAAGCCGCCACTATAGACGGTTGCACACCGCTCGGCACATTTTTTAAAATTGTTTTTCCCATTTTAAAGCCAACAACCATAACAGTTGCAATTCTTAATGCAATGTGGATTTGGAACGATTACCTATTGCCGTACCTTGTAATCGGTAATGATTATAAGACAATCCCTATTGCAATACAGTATCTAAAAGGCGGTTATGGTTCGGTAGATATGGGTGCTATGATGGCAATGCTGGTACTATCCATTATACCTGTTGTGGTATTTTATTTATTCTGTCAAAAGTATATAATAAAAGGCGTTGCCGCAGGGGCTGTGAAGGGATAGTATTATCAATCTATATTGTGTATATGAAAAAGGCTCCCTCTTTGAGGGAGCTGTCGAGCGTAAGCGAGACTGAGGGAGTAAATTAATATATTTTCAAAAAACTCCTTCCGTCACGCTGACGCGTGCCACCTTCCTCAAGAGGAAGGCTTTTTTATTTATGGTAT
>JAFYLF010000010.1 GCA_017537195.1 Clostridia bacterium | reverse complement strand
TCATTCCGTTTTTGTCATAAGGCTTTTCCGCTTCGCTTCCGTAGCCCATACCGAAATAGAAGATTCCGTTGCGGTAGGTAAAGCTCAGCGCCCTAACGGGGTAGTTGAAATAAAACATCTCGGTAAACTCTTCTCCCGTCTTGCTTCTTCGCAACGAGATTATGAATTCCTCATCACCGTTTTCGTTTATAATTGATTCATTGCACAACGCATAGAGTGAACTGCCGATAACGCGGATATCCAATACCTCAACCGTGTCCTCCAAAAGAACTTCCTCGGCGGTTACCATATTCTCACTGACAAACAGTGAGCCGTTGGTAAAATATTGTTTTCCGCGGAACTCCACCTTCTGGCTTATGTGGGCATATGTGTGACGCGTGTCGTAAAGCTCGGCAAGCATATCACTGTGGTAAACAAACCTTTCACCGTCATAATGGTAGATCTCACTAGCCCATTGGGAGTCGGAACTCAGAAAGAAATAGGCGTAAAGCCGGTCATTTAAAACGAAGAAATCATAAACCCTTATAAAATCTGCATTATAGAAACGGCGGAGCCCGTCTCCCTTGTAAAGATAAACCGGAGTCCACTCCTTTTCGTCGGTGCTCATAACAATAGGGGAGTCTCCGTCACTGACACCGAGACCTGCGAATAATTTGCCGTCATACTTAATCAGGTCAAAATTGTGTATGCCGCCGGGAAGATTCCGCATCACGGTCCATTCGCCTTTGTCGCAAATGTAATAGTTGCCGAGGTCCCAAGATTCTTTCGGGTCGCATCCGGGAGCATAAAGCTTGTTGTCAAAAATATGAAACCGTTCAATTTGTTCGTCGGGCAGTTCTGCACTGTTTTCCCAAATACCGTTTTTTATGTTGTAGCACCAAACCGAAACGGGGCCTTTGTTTACGTCGTAGTCTCCGCTTGCCACGTACAAAGCATTGTTATAGACCTCCACATCCCAAGCACACCGTTCAATACCGCCCGTAGGGTAGTATTGCTCAAGAGGAATTCCAAGCTCGGTATAGGTAGCTTCAAGGGAAGCTTCTTCGGTGCAACCCGTAGCCAACACTAAAAGGCAGACCGAGAGAAGAACCGAAAATAAAAACCTGAAAGAGCGAAGGGAATAAATATTTTGCAACATTTTACACCTCTCTGTAAAAAAACGAAGAATCGTGTTGACGGATATTACAACCCAATACGGGTTTCTTACGTGTTATCAATAAAAATATAATTTAGATTTTGCGTTTAAGCAAGAGTGGTCTTGCCCGAATTGGAAGTTCCCGTTATTAGATCAATCATAGCACTTAGCCCTGTAAAACAAGATACCATCGGCTAAATTATATCATATAAATTAACCGCACACAACACACTTCTTGAACATTAAGGGTAAAAGTTCACCTGTATAAACATAAAAAAGCCTCGTTCGCAAAAACGAGGCTTTTAGCTGTTACGAACCATTATGATGCCGACTTAAAGTTGGTCTTTTGTAAAGTCAATTAGCCGTAAAAGTTCATTTTGTGCGTCACGAAGCTTTGGTATCAACTCTAAACTTTTTTATCCTTTTTAAGGAAATGATAAAGGTCAAAGTATCTGTACCAAAGTCCGTATAAAAACCGTAATTCTTCTTGCAATTCTTCTTTTCTTATACTACTGCCACCTTTCTTTTTTGGTAACAGCAATTATACACATTAAATGCTATAAGTCCAGAGAATTATTTTTTATAAAAATACGGTCCGCACTTTTCTTCGTGTGTTTTGGTATAAGTCCAAGAAAAATCACTTGCAGTAATTGTAACATCAACAAACTGTTCTAATAATTCTGCGGTGATATTTTCTGCATTTTCCAAGCGGTATGCAATATCATCAACATTGCTGACAATTACACATGATTTTTTATTTTCTTGATAGAACAAGATTTTAGCCTTTTCTTCGGTTTTACTACTCAAAAATTCAAAACTAAAAATGTGCCAAAGGAATGGGGTGTACTTGCGAGAATCAAGACAAAGCTTTTTGATTTCTTTAATATTGGCATCGGCAGGTGCAAATTTGTTTACCCATTCTGTTTTATATACTTTAATTTCTTGTTTACCTAATAACTG
>JAFYLF010000074.1 GCA_017537195.1 Clostridia bacterium | reverse complement strand
TTTATATGTCAAGTTTTGCACAAATGATAAGTGTAGAGTTTATTTCTAAAGCTATTGAAAAATTGGCATTCATCAATGTATTTTCAAGCTTTGGCGAAAATCTTTTCTCGCTTCCAGATATTTGTTATTTCTTAAGCATCACAGCCGCATTTCTTTTCCTTTGCGTGCGTGCGCTTGAGAAGAGAAGATGGGCATAGGAGGTAAATAAAATGAAGAACTTTAAACTTCCTAAATTCGCTAAAAGCGATAAGATCAAAAACGAGGCTTTATTTAAGCGAGGAACATATTCGGCAGTTATAACTGCAGTGGTTCTTATTGGTATAATTGTTTTCAATGTGCTTTTATCTGCGCTTTCTAGTCGTATTATGCTCGAATATGATATGACAAGTGATAAAGTAAACACTGTAACCGCAGAAAATGTTAAGTTTATTAAAGAAGTTGACGAGCAGGTAGCTATTACAATGTGCGCAAAGGCCCAGGATTACTATGGCGGTATGATGACCTATTATGCGCAAAATCTTTATGGTATTACTGAGGATTATAGTAGCTACTACAAGCAAACAGTAAATCTTATTGAAAGATATAATGATTACAACAATAAGATTAAGGTTGAATTTGTTGATACTCAGGATGCATCATTTACTGAAATTACTGCTAAATATTCAAAAGAAAGCCTTAGTTACGGTGATATTATAGTAAGTTGCAAACAAGGTAATAGCGAAAGATATAAAATAGTTAGATTTAAAGATATCTATAATGTTGTAACTGATGATTCCTATGCCGCTTATTATGGCTATTCGCTGACCACTATTGAAGGCAACGATATCGAAACTGCACTCACGAGCGCAGTGGCTTATGTTACAAGTAGTGAAACCAAAAAGGTTGCATTTATAACAGGGCACAGCAAGGATGATTATTCCGAAAATTACCGTTCCCTTTTAAAAACCAATAATTATGAAATTGATGTTATTTCTGATGCTTTGGTAAGCAAAATTTCAAGCAATTACGATGCGATTTTCATTGTAGCACCTACAGTTGACTTTATCGAAAGTGAGTTAAGCGCTATTGCCGATTTCCTTGATAACGGTGAAAAGTACGGCAAAGGCCTTGTGTTTGTTGGTGATGCTTCGGCTCCGTATTTGCCCAATTTCTATGGTTTCCTTGAAGAGTGGGGTATAGAGGTTATGGAAGGCATTTTGTTTGAAACCAATTCCCAAAACTATATGCCAGATAAACCTACTGTTATGGGCTCATATCCCGCAAGTGAGGATAGCATTACAAATGGCGTTTCATTATGTATTTCGGGTAGTAACATTATTATGAATCCTGCATTCTCGTCAAACGGCGATACAAAGGTAGAAACCCTCATTTGTACACCAGGTACTGTCGTAAACGCTCCTACAGGCACATCGGATACATGGAATGGTGCGGGTGAATATAAAAAATCAACATATTCAACCGTTATAAAGAGCGAAAGAACCGCTTATGACAGCGATAATAATTTACTCAAGAATACGGTTATAGCTTTCAGTAGTATTGATTTTATACATTCTGAATACGCCGAAAGCACAAGCGTTGGTAATAAGGATATAGCCTTTGCTGCTGCTGAACGTGTTTCAGGCGCAGAAGAAACAGGAATTTCTTTTGTTACTAAGGTTATTACAAATGAAAGTTTTGCAAGTTCTGTAACACAAAGTGCACTTAACACAATTTATATTATTTTTATGATTGCTTTACCTGTGCTTTGCATTGCGGCGGGTATTTATGTGTATATTAGGAGAAAGAACTCATAATGGAAAATTTACCTGAAAATCAAAATAACACTTCTACTCAAGAGTTTTCTACAGTTTTTTCAGACCCGACAGAACATAAAAAGGTCGCAAAAAGTAAGGGTTCAAATCGTTTGAAAATCGCTTTGTCCTTGGTTCTTGCTGTGGCAATATTATTGGGTGGCACGATTGCTGTTATTAAACTGATTCCTGAAAGGGAAACAGGGCAAGGCGTTACAAATAATGATATAGTGGTTTTGGATTATGAAATCGACCAAATAAAAGATGTTGTTGTTGAAAATCAAAACGGTAAGTTCAATTTTTATTCGGAAAAGGTAGAATCTGACGAAACCGGAACAACAGTTACTAACATCAATTGGTATATAAATGGCTACGATAAGGAATTGACAAGCAGCAGTTCGATTTATAATGTTGTTGAAAGTGTAATAGATATTAAGGCTATACGTGAAATAACAGGAAAAACTGTGGTGGAATGCGGACTTGATACACCTTTAGTAAAAGCCGAAATTACAACATTAAAAGACGAACGGGAAACGGTGCTTATTGGTGCGAAATCTCCTGATAATGTAGGCGTTTATGTAAAACTTGCCAATAACGAAAAAATATATCTTGTTGGTGAAGCGCTTGATAGCACATTAAGTTTTACTGATTTAGATTTAGCAAGTACCCAAGCGCAAGGTCCTGTAATGCTTGATAAAAAGTATGCCGATTATTGTAACGAATTGGCGGTTATTAAATCGGATTATGTTACAGTAGAGGGCGTTAATTTCCCTAAAAAAATGGTGTTTGCCCCTACCGAAGAACAAGAGATTGCTCTTTTCACTCCTTATGAGGCAATAGAGCCTATGAAGAGAAGTGCGCAAAATGTAGAGACCTTGTTTAAGGTATTTTCGGGCGGTTTTAATGTTAGCGGTGCGTATTCCTATGATGTTAAAAGCGAAACCTTAAATAAGTTAGGTCTTCAAAAGCCAGACTTTGTTTTGAGCGCTGTATTTGGTGATTATACCTATTCATACAAGTTTAAGCAACAACAAGATGGCAATTATGCTGTTGTGGGTAACGACAGCAAAAATGTTAAGATGGTAACTATTTCGGACTGTAATTTCTTGAGTTATTCCACAAATGATTTATACAATCCGATTTTATTCTTGGCTTCTATTGATGATGTTTCAAATCTTACTTTTGAAACTGAGAGCGAAAAATACAGTTTCGATATCACCGTAAATTTAAATGGTGATGATACCAATAAATATAAAGTAAGTATGGGCGACAAGACCTTTAATTCCAGTTATTTCCAATCTTTTTGGCAATATCTTAGCTCGTTGCAGACGATTGATTTTGGCACTGAAAAGTTAAGCGGAAATCCCGAACTTATTATGACTTATACTTATAATAAAGAAGGCGTCAAACCCACCAAAATTGCTTTTATAAAAGAAAATGCAGTAAGATATCAATATAGTATCGATGGTGTGCCGATGGGTAAAATTGGTTCTTCGGATTATACGAAAATTCTTAAAAATCTTAAGCGTTTACTTGAAGGAAAACAGATTGTAGTTAACTAAAATAAAATCTCTCTTTTTTATAAAGAGAGATTTTGTTTTTTGAAAATTTTACTTACATTAAAAAAATTCTTTTGGTATAATTAAAGTATTAAAAGGCGGTGTTTTTAATGTATAAAATAGGGGACAAAGTCATATATGGACAGACGGGTGTATGTGAGGTTACCGATATTTGCGAAAAGGCTTTCATCAAGAACCAAAAGCGTGAATATTATGTTCTCAAACCCTATAATTTTGAAAATAATATCATTTATGCACCTGTAAATGATAATAAGGTGTTTATGCGTGAGCTTATTACTAAAAGTGAGGCGGAAGACCTTATTAAAAGTATACCCATAATTGTTGAAAAGCTTTCAAAAAGCGAGGAGGCTACCAAGGAAGATTATATCGCCAAAATCAATAATCACTCTTTGGAAGAACTTGTAGAGCTTACTGCAATTATATATTCAAAAAAGTTGAGCGTTGCTAAAATGAAAAAACGTCTTAACGCTATCGACGAAAAGTATATAAAAATAGGTGAAAATCTGCTGTTTAGTGAGCTTTCGGCGGTGCTGGGCATACCGATTGACAGCGTTCAAGGTTATATAGAGGATAAGTTAAAATAAAAGGAAGTATCGAATGGATACTTCCTTTAAATATTTATGATATTATCGCAAAAATCAATACTTGTTTTGCGGTGGGTGACAAGTATTACGGTTTTATTTTTAAGTGCTTTTATGTTTTTCAGTACACGAAGTTCAGTGTCTTTATCGAGTGCAGAAGTGGCTTCGTCCAAGAGAAGCACAGGGGTGTTGGCAAGTAAGGCTCTTGCTATCGAAAGACGTTGTATTTGACCTTCCGAAAGGCCACCGCCACGTTCGGATAAAACGGTGTTATAACCATCTGGTAAAGAAGAAATATAGTTATGAATTTCTGCTGTCTTACAGGCAGAAATCATATCTTCTTCGGGAATATTTGGATTGCACATTGTGATATTATCCTTAATACTGCCCGATAAAATCATATTTCCTTGCGGAACATAGGCAAAAAGGTGGCGGGTTGAGGCGTCAGCATTATTTTCGCCATTTATTTTAATGGTACCACTTTGTAGCTCGTAAAGACCTAAAATGAGCTTAAAAAGTGTACTTTTTCCGCTTCCCGAAGCGCCTGTTACAGCGGTTATACTACCATTTTTAATTTTGAAATTAAAATCTTTTAAAACGGCTTTTTTACTGTAAGAAAAGTTGATGTTTTCTCCGCAAATATAATCAAAAGCAATGCTTGGCTTTGATGTGGAAACCTCTTCGTTTTCTAATTCTTCCAATTCTATAAGTCTTTCCGCAGAGGCAATTATCGAATAGTATTTCGGGAAAATGCCGGATATATTCTGCAAAGGAAGTCTTAACTGTGCAACTAACTGCAAAAATGCTATCAGCATACCAAAGGAAATAGAACCGTTTGATATTTGCATTGCTCCCCATACTAAAATCGCATAATAACCTATGGTGAAGAAGGAATAAAGGCTTAAATGCGAGATAACATATAGGTATGCTCGCTTAATTTTAAAGCGATAGTTTTCTGACATATATTGCCTTAATCTTTGGATAAAAGGAATCTCACTTTTAAAGGTTTTTATAACAATTTTATTTTCAAAGCATTCTTGCAAAAATGAACGGGTTACACCCTCTGTTTTTTGACATTCTTTATGTAGATGCTTATATCTTTTGTTAAAAATTCTGCCAACAGCGGGAACAAAAATGCCTAAAATTAATACAACTAAAGCGATTTTTGGCTCTAGCGATATCAAAGCGACTGTACCGCCGATTATTTTGGCGAGTACTCCGAAAAAATCGGGCAGAATAGAAACAGTATTGCTTACAACTACCTCGGTATCCGAAGTGAAGCGGTTGAGTATGTCGCCCGAATGATATTGCTCTGTTGAAGAATACTTTTTTTGATTTATAACCGAAAAAAGATATTCTCTTAAAGCAATTGTAAATTTACCGCTTATGGAAGTCCTTAAGAGCGAATTCATACCCGAAATAATCACTTGCGCTAGTATTATTGCGCCAAATAAAAGTGCAAATTGGCCGAAATTTCCCTGACGTTCACCAGTGGCAAGCTCTAAAACATTCTTTGAAAGAAAGGCTAACCAAACAAATGAAAGTGAAACTGCTGCAGAACATAAGCACATAATCAAAGTCTGGGGTAAAAATTTACTGAAAATTTTATAAACCCATTTAATAGTGGCTTTGGTATTTTCTTTTTTCATTATTCAAAAATTCCGTTTTCTTTACATATTTTAATGAAGGTGTCAATTTCACCTAAAGCTAAAACGGTGGATATCTGGAACTTGTCGAGAAGAAGATTCAAAAGCTCGTTACTGTTTAAATCTTTTTCCTTTGTGCATTTCCATAAAAACACACCAATTTCGCTCAAAGTGATGTTTTTTTCTAAAGGTTTTATTTTATACAATTCGTTTTCTTTTTCGATATAATATCCGTTTTTTAGCTTCATTTTAACACCTCTTTTCTTTTATTATATACTAAAATATTTACTATTGCAAGTCAAAGGGGTTTTGGTGTATAATAAATATATAAATTTTAGCATTGGAGTAAATAAATGGATACTTTTTTCGAACAAATAATTTCAATAAAGAAAGACGGTAAGCATATAGCCGGTGTACTTGGTATTTGGTTTGCGGCTTTGTTGCTTTGTTTTTTGGTTTTTATGTATTCGGGATATATTGGTTCAATATTTGTGCTTTTAATGGCAGGTATTATTTACGGTGCTGTTAAGCTTTTGGGACTTCTTAATATTGAGTATGAATATATTGTAACTAACGGTGTTATGGATATTGACAAGATTATAAACAAATCAAGCCGTAAGCGTTTGTCAAGCTTTGACCTTGCAAATATTTCAAGACTTGAAAAGTTTAATATGAGTCAAATTGAAAGAATTGACAAAAAGTATGTAGTTATCGCTTGTAATCCCGGAGACAGCAATGCTTATTTGATGGTTAGCGAAAAAGAAGGGAAGAAAGCCGAATATATTGTTTTTTCACCCAATGAAAAAATGCAAAGTGCTATTTTAAAGTTTTTGCCTAAATTTGTTGCAAACAATGCTTTTAAGTAAGGTGTGTGCCGTATGGATGTTTTGACTAAGGATTTGATTAGAATTTCCGAAGAAAATGCTGTCCATAGCGGCGCATTTTCTTTTTTAGAGCTTATGAAAAAAGCGGGGGATACCGCTTATAAAATTATATGTGAAAACGTGAATTTAAAGAATAAGAAAATCGCAGTGATTTGCGGTAGCGGTAACAATGGCGGTGACGGTTTTGTTATAGCGGGAAATTTAGCGAATGACGGCGCTGATGTTGCTGTTATTACTCCTTTGGGTGAGCCGCAAACCGACTCGGCAAAGTATTATTATTCTTTACTTTCAGGTATCAAAAAAAGTGAAACGCTTGAAGAAAAAATATGATATTATAATTGATGCGATTTTTGGCATAGGGCTTTGCCGAGAACTCTCACAAGAAATACTTACATTGGTTGATAAAATTAACTCTCAAAATGTTTTAAGAGTGGCTATCGATATTCCTTCCGGTATAGAGTGCGATAGCGGTCGTGTGTTGGGCGGTTGTGTAAATGCCGATTTGACGGTCACATTTATAGCCTTAAAGCCTTGTTTTATGCTACCGCCTGCTACTGATTTTACGGGTAAGGTTGTTGTGGCGGATATTGGTGTTGAACCGTGTGATTTTAAGTTTCAGACAATAGAAGAACCAAAGCCTATAAAGCGTCCTAAAAATTCTCACAAAGGCACCTTTGGCACTGCTGCAATGTTTTGCGGAAGCTACGGTATGGCAGGCGCAGCAATTCTATCGGCAAGGGCGTGTCTTAGAAGTGGTGTTGGAATTGCTAAATGTGTAATACCAAGGAGTATCTATAAAATCCTCACTTGCGCTGTTCCCGAAGCGGTTTGTGTTATCGTAAAGCAAACTCTAAAGGGAACCTTTAGAGGCAATATTGATTTACGAAAACCTTTAGAAAAGGCGACAGCGGTGCTTATAGGTTGCGGAATAGGGAACAATAAAAGTACCAAGCGACTTGTAAAAAATCTTCTTTTAAAAACTAAAGTGCCCACAGTAGTTGATGCCGATGGCATAAATGCATTAGCGCCGAATATAAATATATTAAAGAAAACTAATGCTCCGATTATTTTAACTCCGCACCCTGCGGAAATGTCTCGGCTTTTGGGAATTTCGGTTAAGGAAATTGAGCAAAACCGCGTAAAAACTGCTACCGATTTTGCAAGCGAATACAACTGCTTTGTGGTGCTTAAAGGCGCTAATACTATTATAGCTTCGCCCGACAGTCAGGTGTTTTTTAACACCTGCGGTAACAGTGGTATGGCAACGGGCGGCAGCGGCGATGTTTTGGCAGGTATTATTGTATCTTATTTAGCGCAAGGGCTCGATGTTTTGGATGCAGTAAAGTCCGCTGTTTATGTTCATAGCGCCACCGCTGATAAGGTTGCTAAAATCAAGGGAGAAAGCGCATTATTGCCGAGTGATATAATCGAAGCACTTTAAATGGGTGATGGCTTGAAAAGGGTATTTTCTGTTTTATTGGCTGTGATTATGTTATCGGGCTGTGGCGGTAAAAGCACACAGATAGAGCCTGTTACAAAGGGAATTTTATTCGGGTGTGAAATTACATATTACAACGAAACCTACGAATGTGACTGCGAGGTTCAAAAGAATGGCGAAGCAACATTTGAGTTTAAGTATCCATCTGAAATAGAGGGGCTTAAGTTTTTACTTTCAAAGAATGGAGTTTCGGCAAAATACAACGAAATTGAATATATCAACGAAAATAAAACCTTCGAAAATTCTGCCGCTTATTTAATTTGGGACGTCTTGGCGAATGAAAGCGGTGAAGTAAAGAGTGAAAATGACGTCTTTTTCATAGAGGGTGAATCTAAAGAATATGATTACCGCCTCGAACTCGGCTCTACAGGCTTGCCAATTAAACTTAAAACTAATCCTGATATAATACAAGTGACATTCAAAAATGTTAAGATAAAGTGAAGTGCAAGACTGAGCCTTGCAAAGCCATACGCCTGACGGCGATTACATACTTGCTTATGCAAGATTACATACCAAGCCTTCGGCTTGGATAAAAAATAAAGACCATCTCTTGATGGTCTTTATTTTTTGGTGGAAGTGAGGAGAATCGAACTCCTGTCCAAAAATTTTTCCATACAGGCGTCTCCGAGCGCAGTCGCAAATTTACATTCCCTTACAAAACCGTCAAGCGACCGACTGCTTTGCTTGGTAGTTCCTACTTCGTGACAGCAGGGGGAACAACCCACTGTTCATGTGCACCACTAAATCGACGCCTTGCCTTAGCCGTGGTACTCTAAGGTTCGACGAGCCGCCTAATTAGGCAGCTAAAGCAACTTTATTGTTGTTAGTTAATTTTTAATGCGGATTTTAAAGCGGTTCCGCACCGCTGCTCGCTTCCCATACTTCTAAATCCCTGTCGAAACCTTTACACTCCCATATAAAATTTTTTCATAATTTTAGTGAATAGTTAAAAGTGAATAGTGAAGAGTTATTGTGTTTCGCTTATGCGAAACGGATATTAACGATTTTGTTCTTTTAATGCTCTATCAATTGCACGGTTAGCATCACGCTTTGCGGCGACTTCTCGTTTATCGTGAAGCTTTTTACCTTTACAAAGACCCAACTGCACCTTTACAAGCGAACCCTTAAAGTAAAGCGACAATGGCACTAAAGCCATACCTTCTTGCTTTACTGCACCCAAAAGCCGCATAATCTCACGTTTATGGAGTAATAACTTTCGGTTGCGGGCAGGTGGCTTATTAAAGCGGTTGCCGTGGTCGTAGGGGCTAATGTGCATTTGCTTTATAATCATTTCGCCGTCATCGACACTGCACCAAGCGTCCTTTAGGTTTACTCCGCCTTGACGAATTGACTTAATCTCGGTGCCCGAAAGCGCAATTCCGCATTCAAAGCTTTCCACCACAAAATATTCGTGAAATGCTTTCTTATTTGTAGTTATTGTTTTTGTGTTTTCCACGGAAAGCACCTCCTTTTAATAGGGTATTAAAAATTTTCAATTTTGTCAAGTGAAAAAGGTCGAAAAAACACCTTTACAGCAAACTGTAAAGGCGTTGATTCACAAGGTTTCTCTTAATATGTAGAGATTAGCCTTCAGAGATAGCGTCAACCGGACAACCAGCAGCACAAGCACCACAGTCACAGCACTTATCAGCATCGATTTCGTATTGAGTTGCGCCTTCAACAATAGCGTCAACGGGGCAGCCTGAAGCACAAGCGCCACAGCTGATGCAAGCGTCAGAAATTACATAAGCCATCTTAGTAACACCTCCGTAGATTTACTAAATACATTTTAACTCTAAATTTCTAAAAAATCAAGGGAAATTTTATACAAGTTAAAAATTTGTAGAATTATTGGTTATTTTTGTCCTTTTGGGGCTTTTTTGCCGAAGAAACACGCTCAACATTATCCCTATGCATTTTTATTGGCATTGATTCGCTGTCGTGAAGCTTTACATAAAGATTTCCTGTCACAAGATTTACATCTGTAACAGTGCCTAAACCGTCAGGTGTTCTGACAGTAGCGCCAACATTCGGAGTAATAGAAGCCAAATGGCTATAAGCATCTTCTTCGTATTTCAGGCAACACATAAGCCTTCCGCAGCTGCCCGAAATCTTGGTGGGATTAAGGGAAAGACCCTGCTCCTTTGCCATTTTAATTGATACGGGCTCAAAGTCATTTAAAAAACGTTTACAGCAATAGGGCTGACCGCATATACCGATACCGCCAAGCATTTTTGCTTCGTCACGGACACCGATTTGGCGAAGTTCTATTCTTGTGTGGAATTTTGCGGCAAGGTCTTTTACAAGCTCACGGAAGTCAACTCTACCGTCGGAAGTGAAGAAAAACACGATTTTACTGCCGTCAAAAGAATATTCAACATCGACAAGCTTCATATCAAGCTCGTGCTGTTCAATTTGCTTTTCGCATACTTTAAAAGCATCGTCGGCCTTTTTCTTGTTCTCTTCTATTCTTTTAAAATCCTTTTCGGTAGCAATGCGAAGCATCTTTTTAAGTGGCAAAACCAATTCTTCATCGCCAACCTGATGGTTTGCTTCGGCAATTATGCCCATTTCGTTTCCGTTTTGGGTTTCAACGATTACTTTATCGCCCACGCTGACAGTTTTACCTGCGGGGGAGAAATAGTAGGCTTTGCCGGTATCTTTAAATTTTACTGATACAACTTCTGTCATTTGTTCCTCCGAATAAGTTGTGTTGCTTTAGTTGTGAGATTGCAAAACAACAAATTTAAATTTATGTTGGTTAAAAGCGAGTCTTCAAATTCGGGCATTGTGCCGTATAAGCTCATTAAAGCTTTTGAAAGACTGCTGTTTGGAGATTTGCGTATTTTTTTAGCTATTAAATACTTTAAATCTTTTATAAAGTTATCCGCATCAACACGATTTTTTGAAAAGGGCAAAACGGTTTTAAGCATTGTGAATTGGTCGCCGTTTATTGCGGCTTCTAAATAATCCTTTGCCGCAGCTTCGGTTTTAGAAGATGACACGCCGTTTAAAAAATTCAGCGCTCTGCCGATATTGCATTTTTCCAGTGTTAACGCTTCTTTTATAAGTTCTTCCTTGAAATCGGTTTTAGATTTTATATACTCAAAGCCTACCGAAAATTCGGGGGTATTAAGAGTCAGACACACACAACGTGAAATTATGGTATCAAGCAGGGAAGATTTATTTTCCGCAATGAGAATGAACATCACAGTTTGGGGCGGTTCTTCCAAAACCTTTAAAAGTGCGTTTTGTGACTGGTCGTTCATAGTATCGGCACAGTCGATAACAAAAACACGCTTTTGCGCTTGATGGGGCTTTATGAATGCCTCATTCCGCAAATTTCTGATTTGTGATATGGCAATATTTTTCTTATTGTCTTCGGGAAGAATAACTGTTATATCCGGATGGGAATTGATACTTGCCAAGTGGCAGTTATGACATTTTTTGCAAGGGGAATTTTCTTCACCGCAGACAATAGCATTGCAAAGATAGTTTGCCAAGGTATGCTTACCTGTGCCGTAGTCGCCCTCAATCAAAATAGCGTGGGGAATACGCTTTTCTTTTATGAAATTTTGAACGGTAGATATGAGCATATCATTTCCGACAATGGAAATCATAATACGAAACCAACCTTTTTCATTGCTTTAAAATAGGTCTTACGGGCAACATATTCAGCCTTTTGGGCGCCTTGCTTATAAAGTACTTCCAAGGCTTTTTTATCCTTAATAATCTCGTCATAAGCGGTTTTTATGGGCGCTAAAGCGTCGGCTACCGATTCACCTACGGCAAGCTTAAAGTCGCCATAGCCTTTGCCTTCAAATTCCTTTTCTATATCGGCAATGGATTTTTCGGTTATAGCCGAATAGATGGTCATAAGGTTTGAAATGCCTGGTTTTTCGGCGCCGAAGCGCACACATGCTTCGGAATCGGTTACAGCGCGCTTGAATTTTCTTATAATATCGTCTTTAGAGTCGAGAATTGCAACCCAAGAATTCAAATTATCATCAGATTTAGACATTTTCTTTGTAGGGTCCTGAAGAGACATAACACGAGCGCCTGTTTTGGGAATATAAGCATCAGGTATTGTGAAAACATCGCCGTAAAGGTTATTAAAACGAATGGCGATATCACGGGCGATTTCAAGGTGTTGCTTTTGATCAGCGCCTACGGGTACTAAATCAGGCTTATAAAGCAAAATATCAGCCGCCATAAGCACAGGGTAGGAGAAAAGGCCCACATTAACATTGTTAGCGTGCTTTGCTGATTTATCCTTAAACTGTGTCATACGTGACATTTCGCCGAACTGCGTATTGCAAGAAAGCAACCAACTTAAGTTTGCATGTTCGGGCACGTGTGACTGAATGAAAAGGGTGTGCTTTTCAGGGTCAATACCGAGTGCTAAAAGTAAAGCGTATGTAGAATAAATTTGTGCACGAAGCTTTGCGGGCTCCTGTCTTACAGTGATAGCATGTAAATCGGCTACAGCAAATGTGCAGTCAAATTCATCTTGCATTGCTACCCAGTTTTTAAGAGCGCCTAAATAGTTGCCAAGGGTTAACATACCACTTGGCTGTATGCAACTTAAAACCTTTTTCTTTTGGGTTGTTTCAATAATTTCAGACATAAATTTTCCGCCTTTAAAAGATTATCTTATAAATTATATCATATTTATAAAGATATTACAAGATTTAGTTGAGTTCATCCAATGATAAATAAAAGCTTTCCAAAAATTCATCCATAAATATATCAGCTTCGGGGCAGTTAAGGTCCTCAATTGCTTTTCGGGTGCTTTTTTCAGCCACAGAAAACTCACGGTTGCCCATATTTGCTTCTTCAATACATTTTATAAGCGCCGAAATTTTATCTGCCGCTTTTACAAGCCTTGCGGTATCTTCTTTCGGGTTGTAAATTTTCACAAATTCCGCCTTGAAATCTTCTGGTAATTTTTCTAAAAGACGGTTTTCAGCTACCTTTTCAATATCTTTATAAACCTTTTTAATATCGCAGTTGTAGTATTTTATGGGGGTGGGCATATCACCTGTAATGATTTCGGTTGTATCGTGGTACATAGCAGCGACCGCTACTTCATTAGGGTTAACATTACCGCCAAGACGGGTATTATTTATAATGGCTAACGCGTGAGCAACAAAGGCTACTTCAAGCGAGTGTTCGCTTAAATTTTCTTTACGGGTATTTCGCATAAGCCCCCAGCGGTAAATGTTTTTCATACGTGACATCATAGCGTAAAAATGATTTTTCACAAATTTCACATCCTTTATTGAATATTATAACATTAAATGATATAATATCAATAGAATATTTTGGTTTGAGGTATAAAAATGGGATTTTCTGAACTTAAAAACAGAACACTGACGCCCAAAAAGGAAAAGGCACTTTCAACATTCTTATTGGCTTTGTTGACGGCTGCCTGTCTTTTTGTGCCGTATATGATTTTGAGTGAGGGATATTTCACCTTTTATGGCGACTTTAATGTTCAGCAAATTCCGTTTTATCAAAAGTGCCACGAAGCAATAAAAAGCGGAAATATTTTTTGGGATTTTGAAACTGATTTAGGTGCGAATTTCATCGGTTCTTACAGTTTTTATCTTTTAGGAAGTCCGTTTTTTTGGCTGACAATACCTTTCCCAAACAGTTTTGTGCCTTACCTTATGGGTCCGCTTTTAATATTAAAATTCGCTTGTGCGGCGCTTACGGCATATTTTTATATCCGCCGTTTTACAAGAACGCCTGAAGCGGCTCGTCTGGGCGGTCTTTTATATGCTTTTTCGGGTTTTTCGGTATATAATATCTTTTTTAATCACTTCCACGAAGCAATAATTTTGTTTCCGCTTCTACTTTTGAGCTTGGAAATGCTAATTACCGAAAACCGCCGTTTTGTGTTTGCTTTAACAGTCTGTCTTTGTGCGGTATCAAACTACTTTTTCTTCTTTGGAATGGTAGTGTTTACTGTGATTTATTTCTTTGTCCGCCTATTTTCGGGCGCTATAAAACTTAAATTTTCAAGGTTCTTGGTAGTTGTTTTTGAAGCGGTTTTGGGGCTTTTGCTTTCTTCTTTTATACTTTTGCCGTCTATTATGGCGATTACGGGAAATTCGCGTATTTCAGAATTTCTTATGGGTTGGAATGCAATTATGTACGGCAAGGAGCAAATTTACGGCAATATCTTGCAATGCTTCTTTTTCCCGCCTGATATTCCTGCCCGACCTGTATTTTTCCCTGGCGCTGAAGTTAAGTGGTCTTCACTTGGCGGTTGGCTTCCTGTTTTCAGTATGGTTGGTGTATTTACATGGTTTAAAACCAAAACAGGCAGTTGGCTTAAAAGACTTATAGGTATCTGCATTTTTATGGCTTTAGTGCCCATTTTAAACAGTGCGTTTTATGCCTTTAATACGGCATATTATGCAAGGTGGTATTATATGCCGATACTTCTTATGTGCCTTATGACTGTAAGCCTTACCGAAGACCGTGAGGTTAATTGGTCCTACGGTTTTTGGTGGGTATCGGGTATTACTGTTGCAATTACGGCGGTAATAGGCTTCTTTCCGCAAAAGGACGACGATGGAAATATTATATATGGCATCTACACACAGGGCGATGATTTAACCTATGTTGTAAGGTTTGCAATCGCTTGTGTTATAGCAATAGTAAGCCTTATTATTCTTTATTTCCTTTTGAAAATTTTAAAGAGCAATGCAAAATCATTTTATACTATGAGTGTTGCTTGTGTTTGCATAATTTCGGTTATATACGGTAATGTATTCATAATCAGCGGACGCACACATTCTTACGAAATTAAAGATGTTATGATTGACAGCCTTATTGAAGGTGATGTGGATTTTAACGATGATGAGAATTTCCGTATCGACACCTACGATGCTGTTGATAATACGGCGATGTATTTAGGGTATTCGGGCATAAATGCATTTCATTCGGTTGTTCCGTCTTCGATAATGGAATTTTACGAATATATTGGTGTTGAACGCAGTGTTGCGAGCCGTCCTGATACGGGGTATGAGTCTATACGTCCGCTTCTTTCGGTTAAATATCTCTTAAACCGAGTTGACGGCGACAGTTTTATAGATACCGAAACTAAGGAAACCGAAATGCAAGGGTACACATATCTTGATACCCAAAGCGGTTTTTATGTTTATGAAAACGATAACTTTTTGCCCTATGGCTTCTCTTATAAATATTATATGAGCGAGTCATTCTGCGAAAGTTATTCGGGTAAAAACCGAGCAAATCTTATGCTTAAGGCAATGCTTTTAACTGATGAGCAAATTGAAAAATATAGCGGTATTTTAAAAAATTTTGAGGGATTTTCAAGGAATCCTGCGCCTAATGACGAGGGCAGAAGTCTTTATTTCAGTTACGAAGATATGGTTTATGACTGCGATAAATTGAGAGAAACCTCGGCGATTTATTTTGAAACTGATAAAAGAGGTTTTTCGGCGACAGTCAAAAGAGAAAAGGAAAATCTTGTTTTCTTCTCAATACCTTTTGATGAGGGTTGGACCGCTACTGTAAATGGTGAGGCTTGTGAGATTGAAAAGGTAAATGTTGGCTTTATGGCAGTAAAGGTTCCTGCCGGTACGAGTGAAATTCGTTTTGAATATACTACACCGGGGCTTAAAATCGGTCTTCTTACGACCGCCTTTAGTTGCCTTATCTTTTTGGTTTATATGTTGGCTTTTCTTGTGTATAGGAAAAAGCATATTGCCAATAATGTTTATCCTGAAGGCGAAATTTTACTAAAAAGTTGGAGTAAAGCCGAAGAAGAACAGGTCTTTGAGGAGCAAGAAAGGTATCTTAAGAGTGAGAGTCTTTTAGACCTTATGGATGAGATTATTATCCCTAAAATCGAAAACGGTTTTGAGGGCGGGTTTAAAATCTCACCGCAGGAAGACGAAGAAGATTAAAAAATAAAAAAACAAGAGTGTCAGTAAGTAGATTTTAAGATCTGCTTACTGGCACTTTTTTAGTTTTAAAAGATGTCGGTGAATGTCGGTTTTAAAATGAGTATAATGTGAATTGCTGATAGGAGGAATACAAAATGCGTGAGAACGACAAGCTACTTTATAAAACCTTGAAATCGATACTTAATGAAAAGCTGTCAATAGAAGAGACACTCTCTTTAAGAGAAGAAGGGTTTGCAGTTAAAAACCCAACAAGAAAAACGGCTGTAATGATTGCTCTTTATAAAAAGGCGGTTTTGGGGGACCTTTCAGCTATAAAGGAACTGCGTTCGATCGTAAGCGAAAAAACCGAGGAAAAGCCAGACGGCTTAAAGGCGGTGATGATTGTTGACGACATCCGAGATTAAAATTTCGGCAATTGTCGGACAAGGTTATGAAAAATTTTGGAACTGTAAAAAGCGTTACCGAGTACTTAAAGGCGGTAAGGGTTCCAAAAAATCAGCCACTACGGCACTCAACTTCATTTTCAGACTGATGAAAGAAAAGGAGAGCAATTTGCTTGTTGTGCGTCAGGTAATGAACACCCATCGTGACAGTACCTTCGCACAGCTTAAATGGGCACAGGAAAGACTTGGTGTTTCGAAGTATTGGAGTAACACCGTATCACCCTTGGAAATGGTTTATAAGCCGACAGGACAAAAAATCATTTTCCGTGGATTTGACGATGTTTTAAAACTGGCTTCCACCACAGTTTCAAGCGGTTATCTCAATTATGTATGGATTGAAGAGGCCTTTGAAATTGCAAATGAAGCCGATTTCGACAAGCTTGACCTTTCAGTGCCAAGGGGAATGGTACCTGCCCCTTTATATAAGCAGACAACTCTTACTTTTAACCCTTGGAGTGACACGCATTGGCTGAAAAAACGCTTTTTTGACTCGGCTTCACCAGATGTTGAAACTTTTTCAACAAATTATCTTTGTAACGAGTTTCTTGATAACACCGACAGACTTGTTTTTGAGAGAATGAAAAAGACTAACAGGCGAAAGTACGAGGTTGCAGGTCTTGGAAACTGGGGTATTTCCGAGGGACTTGTGTTTGAAAACTGGTCGGTGGGAGAAATCTCTATACCAAGAGATGAGGAGTATATGTGGAAGAGCTTTTTTGGACTTGATTACGGATATACAAACGACCCGACCGCTTTTGTGGCTTTCAAAGCCAACCCCGTAAAAAAACAAATTTATATTTACAATGAATTTTATAAGACACGTATGCTTAACTGTGATATAGCCCAAAAAATCAAAGAAATGGGCTTTAGTAAGGAACGCATTCGCGCCGACTGTGCCGAGCCAAAGTCTAACGACGATTTACGACGTTTAGGAATTGGAAGAATTACCCCGTCGGTTAAAGGACGGGATAGCGTTCTTAACGGTATTTCGGCCATTTGTGAATACCAGATTACAGTCAGTCCTGCTTGTGTAAATATGATAAGAGAACTTTCTTCCTATGTTTATGATGATAAGCGTAGCGAAAACGGACTTAAAATGCCTAAAGACAGCGATAATCACCTTTGTGATGCGCTTAGATATGCGTTTGAGGATGTGAAATTCTTCAAACCCCGACGGGAAGAAGAAAAAAGGGTTTACCAAAGCGGGATTGATAAAAGAGATTTTAACGGAGGCTGGGACTTATGATAGTTTTAACAGTAATATTTACTGCCTTATTTGCCTTTTTTATAGGTTTCGTTACGGGTGTGAAAAAGCCTATCAAGGCAAAGAAATCTTCGGCAAAGCTTTCAAAGGATTTGCAAACTATAACAAAAGAATATGAAAACTTCCTGAATTACGACGGAAGTGAACAACAGTAAAATAAGAACGGAGAAAAAATATGTCAGAAAATATTGATTTAAATGACGCCAACCAAAGCGACCAAGAAAATATATCTGATGAGGGCTTGGAAACCATACCGAGCGAACAATCCGAAATAATTGTTCCTGTTAAGTTTAATAAGCAGGTTTTGAATTTGGATTTACAAAAGGTTTCAGAATTGGCGCAAAAAGGAATGAAATTCGATGTGATTTCAAAGGATTATGACGAGCTTAAGGGCTTGGCAAAGGCAGAGGGTAAGAGCGTTGGAGAATTTATCCAAGCGCTTAAAAGCCAAAAAAATGCTATAAGGGAAAACGAAATTCTTGAAAAATGCGGTGGCGACCGCCAGTTTGCAGAGCATATTTTACAGCTCGAAAACGGCACTAAAGCCGAAAGTAACGGTCTTTCGGAACTTTTAGAGAATTTTCCTAAAATCAAGTCTTTAGAAGATTTGCCCGAAAGTGTAGTCGAATCCGCGCAGTTAAAGGGTACCTTGTTGCTTGATGAATATTTAAGATATCTTCACAGGCAGCAGCTCGCCGCAAGGCAAAGTGTTAAAAG
Source organism: Clostridia bacterium (assembly GCA_017537195.1). Lineage (GTDB taxonomy): Bacteria > Bacillota > Clostridia > Oscillospirales > Acutalibacteraceae > UBA737. Next base: position 7,069 of record JAFYLF010000074.1, on the reverse strand, counting down.
CCAACTAAAAGCAGAGCAATCTGCTATGGGTTCATTACTAAATAAACGTGGGGCTCAAAACCCTGAAACTACAGAGTTTCTTCGTGGACTCTGGCAAAAATAATTTAATTTAAGGAGAAAAATTATGTCTATTAACTCTATTGAAAATGCTATAAGATACTCAACTGAACTTGATAAAATGTTTGCTCAGAAATCTGCTACAGGTTTCTTTAGTGACAATGCACTTGCTACAAAATTTGTGGGTGCGAAAACTGTAATTATTCCTGATGTTGATTTTCAGGGTCTTGCCGATTATGACCGTGACACAGGTTTTACAAAAGGCGCTATAACTGTTAGCAACACTTCTTACACAATGCAGATGGACCGTGCGCGTTCTTTACAAATTGACCGTGAAGATATGGATGAAACCGGTATTGCAAATCTTGCAGGTAAAATACTTGGCGAATATGTTCGCACAAAGGTTGTACCCGAATGCGATGCTTATGTTTTATCAAAGCTTGCAGGCTTGGCTGTAACACGTGCAAATACAATCGAGGGTGACGCACAAAAGCCTTTTGAAGCGCTTTTAGGTCTTATTAACGAGGTTCAGTCACAAGTGGGTTATGACGAAGAATTAGTGGCTTTTGTTGACAGTTACATGTTTGCCGCTTTACAAAATTCGGCTGAAATTTCTAAAATGATTACTGTAAGCGACTTCAAACAGGGCGATGTAACCCTTAAGGTTAAATCTATCAATGGCGTTGCAATTCTCCCTGTTGTTAGCGAACGTATGAAAACAGCATATTCTTTCGGTGCAAACGGCTTTAAACCCGCCGATAATGCACGTGAGATTTATATGCTCGTTACCCCTAAATCAGGTGCGCATCTTGTTAAGAAAACCGAAAATATGCGAATTTTCACACCTGAACAAAATATCGACGCAGACGCTTACAAGTTCGATTACAGACTTTATTATGATGTATTTGTAAACAAGAGCGGTCTTGACGCTATCTGGGCTTGGGTATCTCCCGAAGTGACTATCACAACCAACCCCACAAACAAGACCGTTAACGAAGGCTCAATTTCGGGTTCATTGAGCGTTGCTGCTAAGAGTGACGGTACACTTTCTTACCAGTGGTATGAATGCTCCGATGAAAACGGCGCAAACGCAGTTAAGATTGCAGGTGCTACTTCCGCTTCTATGACTATTCCTACTGACCTTGAAGCAGGTAAATACTACTACTTTGCAAAGGTTATAGTTGATGGTATGGCAGGCGTTAACTCTTCTGTTGCTACTGTTACTGTAGCGTAAATTTTTTAAAATTCACGAGGGAGGTAATCCTCCCTTGTGGAGAGGAGAAAAGATATGACAAAACAGCCTAATGAAATTTTTGGCGAATACAGGTCCGGCACAGCTTACAAATCAGCGTTAGGTAAGCGGGGTATGTATGAACAAAACCGTATAAATGAACGCTTTTATATCGGCGACCAGTGGTACGGGGCTAAATGCGGTAATGAGCGTCCGCTTGTTCGTCACAATATTATCAAGCGTATTGGTGACTATAAAATGTCACAGGTATTAAGCGCTCCGATAAGGGTTGGCTTTTCGGCTGAAGGAATACCTACAGACAATGATTTTATTATTTCAAGAAACAGCATAAAGGATAATTCACAAGAACACATTTCGGTTATGACATCGGCTTTAGGCAAATATTTCGATACTACTGCAGAACGTGTGAATTTTGCAGAATTGCAGGATAAGGTTTTGCGAAATTCGTATATCACAGGTACCGGTGTGCTTTATACCTATTGGGATAGCACGGTTGAAACCGGTCTTTATGCCGATGATTTAAAGACTGTCAAAATCAAGGGTGATATTTGCTGTCAGGTGCTTGATATTGAAGATGTTTATTTCGGTGATGTCTATGCGGAAAACATCGAAAATCAGCCATACATAATAATTTCGAGCGTTTGTGATACCCAGTCGGTTTTGAGGGAAGCGAGACTCTTTGGCGCTGATATTACCACCTTGCGTTTGATAGAAGAATCACAGCTTGACGGTAAAATAAATGTTCTTACAAAACTGTTTAAGGAATATAACAGGCAATCGGGATATACAATTAAATGTATAAAGGTATGCGAAAAAGCAGTAATCAGACCGGAATTCGATACGGGGCTAAAATTATATCCGCTATCAATTTTTAAATGGGAGCGAAAAAATAACAGCGCCTACGGTGAAAGCGAAATTACTTATCTCATACCTAATCAGATTGCAATTAACCGTATGATTACGGCAAATGTATGGTCGGCAATGACTATGGGTATGCCCATTATGCTTGTGAACGGAGATACAGTAAGTGAGAAAATCACTAACGAACCGGGACAAATAATTAAGGTTTTTGGCAGTAATGAAGATGTTGCGGGCGCAGTAAGATATGTTACTCCGCCGACTGTGCAAAAGGATTATGACAGCAGTATAAACTCACTTATCAATAACACCTTAACCCAAAGCGGTGCGAATGAAGTGGCTCTCGGTGACTCAAGAGCCGACAATGCAACCGCCTTAATTACTATGCGTGATGCGGCGCTTATGCCTTTGCAGATTGTTAAAAACCGTTTTTATTCCTTTGTTGAAGCCACAGCGCGTATCTGGGCGGAATTTTGGATTAACAATTACGGCAATAGAAAAATTAAGATAAGGGACGAAAAGGGTGAATGGTACCTTGATTTTGATGCTAATCGTTATAAGGAATTATTGATAAATACAAAGGTGGATGTCAGCAACACTGTCTATAGCGAAAAAGAACGCATTGACACACTTTTAAAGCTGTTTGAAAAAGGTATTATAAACCGTGAGCAACTGCTTTCCCGTTTGCCTGACGGGGTATTGAGTGAGCGCAATGAGTTACTTAATGATTATAATTCGGGGGTGGATGAAAATGACGGGTAATGATGTTTATAGACGGGTTTTAGGAATTTTGGGTTATTTAAATACAAATATTATAAACGCAAATGAGGATAATCTTTTAAAAAGAGCGCCTGATATTATAAATCAGATTTGTATGGATTTAAAAATACCGCAAATCGAGCGTTTGTCCGACAAAATTGAAGCAAACGAAGTTACATTAGATGCTTTGTGCTACGGTACGGCAATGCTTATGTCGCTCGTAGAGGGCGACGGAGCTAAAAATCAAGTTTTTACCTCAATATATAATTCAAAAAGGGCAGCAGCTTTGTCGAAAACACAAAAAATCGAAGACAAATTGCCGTTTGTCAGTTATGGAGTTGATTAAATGAAATATAATTCATTAAAGCGGCAGCCTGTAAAGACCTTGAGGGTTAAAGCGTTTGACGGCGGTCTTGATTTGCAAAATCCCGAAAAAAGCATTGAAAACAATCAGTTGAGTGATTGTAAAAATATGTGGTTTAAGGATTCTCGTTTGCAAACCCGTCCGGGATTTAAAGCGGAAGTAAAAAAGGCGGTTAAAACCCAGATTTACGGATATACGGGTAAACTTGATTATGAAATCACTGATACAGAGGTTTATTATAACGAAGCTTATCACAGAATAGCAATCTCGAATGTTTTGACCGACGATTACGCTCATTATACCTATGTGTATCTTGTTGACCTCCAAGGTAATATTAAGCCTATTGGGAATATGTCTTTTTTGAGGATAACAGGCGATACTTTCTATACGCCGATAAACATACTTTTCTATAACGGAAAATCAGAAACGGGCGGTGGTATTTTTGCTCTTGTAACGTTGCAAAACGGTGGAGATACTACCCAAAGGTATTACTATATTTATGAGATTGATGCTACCTTTAGCGAATGGAATAGAGTATTTGATTTTTATATTCCTACAATTTATATAAACGGTAGAGGTAATCTTTATGATACTGCACGTTCTGAAAGTTCGTTTTCAGCGCCAAACCCTAAAACGCTTGAATCCCCTAACATATTAAACGGAAGATTTAATGCATACTTCACTTCTGACGGTTATTCTAGTTCTTTTAGGCTTCCTTTTTCGAATCTTGCAAATGAGTCGGTAGAGTGCAGAATATATTATACATTGCAAAAATATGTTGACTGGAGGATTGAAGCCGGCGAGACTAAAAACACACAAACATTTTTTGATAAAAGTATTTGTGTAGAGATTGACCGAACCAAAGGTACTTTGTATTTCACAACTGATGGAGTAGATTATGCTGTTCCCGTGATGACCAAATATCACGAAAACAACATTAAAATTACCGCAACAAAAGAAATACCGAAGGGATTTTCAAGGGTTGTGCACTCTACCTGCAGTGTTAGGAATAATTCTAAATTGCTGATTTCGGGAGGGGAGAGCGGAAACACCGTATTTGTTACGAGTTATGAAAATCCGCTTTATTTCCCGCAAAGTTCCTGTGCTACTGTAGGCGACGTTGATGCAGAAATCACCGCTTTATCAGTTCAGCAAGGTAAGATAATAGCGTTCAAGGAATATGAAATTTATGCTTTAGATTTTAAATCGGGTGAGAATATAAACGAAATATCGCTTTTGAGCGATAATGATACAATCTTCAAAAAGGCAGATAGCATTGAAGTCAGCCAGATTTGTGATAGAATCGGTTGTGAGAATAAACACAGTTTAGTGCTTTGCGGAAGGGTTAATTATTGGCTTGGGAAGGATAATAATATTTATTCCCTTAAATATGTGGCTTCACAGGAGATTGATAATATTTCCGAAAAAATCAAAAGCGGTATGCCACAATTAAATGCTAAGAACACCTTTGCTGTGGGAAATGAAGATTTTTATATACTTATAAACGGCACCAATGCCGTTGCGGTTGATATAAGAAGGAAAGGACTCTACTTATGGGAAATACCCGAGGTTTTGAGTGTCCAAAGCGGATTTTACCACGACGCAAAGTTCAGGTTTGTCTGTGTTTCGCCTGATAGTACAATCGCTTATATATCTACATTGGATGGAGAGTCCGACAGTTATATGTTTTACGACGAAAACGGTAATATATCGGCTTTAGATAATCCTATAAAAAATAGTATGACTACCAAGCATTTTGCCTTGGCAAATATGGGCGAATTTAAAAATATCGATAGCATATTTTTGTCGCTTTCGGCTGTGGGTAAAACGGCAATCACCTTAAATGGAAGTCATACAACAAACATTAACTTTTCGCTTTCTGATGAAAAGTATAATAGGTGTGAGCATAAAGCGGTAAGGCTTATACCGCATTTATACGGTGTGGATACCGTTTATCTGACTGTAAGCTCGGATAATTTGATGAGCATCGGCGAGGCGGAGATTTCTTACAGAATAACAGGGTAGGTTTTATGAAAAAGATTTTGATATTTTGGCTTTTAGCGGTTTATATTATCAGCTTTACTGGGTGTAGCCCTAAAGCTGAAACCAACAACGGAATATGGCTTACTTATTATGAGCTTAATGGAATACTTAATGGCAATTTTGAGGAAGAGCTCGAAACAGTTATAAAAAATTGCAAGAAAGCCAAAATTCAAAATCTTTATATACATACTCGTGCATTTGGCGATTCGCTTTATTCATCCGATTATTTTCCTTTAATAGAAAATGCTAAAAAGTATGAATACGATGTTTTTTCATATATTTTAAAAGAATGTAAAAAGTCGGGTTTAAAGGTACACGCATGGATAAACCCTTATAGAATTTCTACGTCTACTACTAATATAGACGATATTGATGTTAAAAGTCCCGCTTATAAATGGCTCAAAGACGACAAAACCGAAAATGACAGTAATGTCGGCTTTGCAAACGGGATATATCTTAACCCCGCAAGTAAGGAAGTAAGGGCATTGGTGGTTGACGGCATAAGAGAACTAATTGCGAAGTATGAGGTTGACGGTATTCATTTTGACGATTATTTTTACCCGACAACCAGTGAAGATTTTGATAGAGCCTCTTATGAAGATTATATAAAAGAAACCTCCGAGCCTTTGTCTTTGGAAGATTGGCGGAGGTTTAATGTCAATAACTTGATAAGCGATTGTTATACCGCCATAAAGTATGCCGATAAAGATGTTATTTTTAGCATAAGCCCATCGGCGTCACTTGAGCAAAACTATGATAATTTATATGCCGATGTCAAAGAATGGGTGCAAGAAGGATATATAGACGAAATAATACCGCAATTATATTTTGGCTTTTTGTATCCTGATGAAAGGTTTCGGTTTGAAAATCTTTTAAGTGAGTGGAAGATTTTAGCGGATAATAACCCAAATGTAAACTTAAAAATCGGTCTTGCATGTTACAAGGCAAAGCCGACGCTTGAAGCCGATAAGGCCGAATGGCTTGCAAATGGTGATATAATCGCAAGACAGGCTGAAATATGCGAAAAAGACAGCAAAGTCGGAGGGTATGTGTTATTTTCGTATTCGTCCTTGTTTGGAGCCGATATGGAATATACGAAACAACGTGAAAACTTAATGGAATATTTAAATTCGGGAGAAGACAAATGAACAGTACGGTAATAGTAGCTTTGATTTCTTTTGCGGGTACACTTTTAGGTACAGCGGGTGGTATTATAGCTTCAAGCAAACTTGTGAATTATCGCCTCGAACAGCTTGAAAAAAAGGTTGATGCGCATAATACAGTAGCCGCACGGGTACCCGTTATTGAAGAAAAAATCAAGACAATAAACAGAAGAATTGCAAAATTGGAGTACGAAAATATTGGTGAATTTTGCAACGCAAATTAAAAACTGCAGTCCTTTTAAGGACTGCAGTTTTGTGTTATTTTATAAGTGATTCGCCTGTCATTTCTTCAGGTTTCGAAAGACCTAAAAGCTTAATAATTGTGGGAGAAATATCGCAAAGTTTTCCGCCCATTCGAAGCTTACAATCTTTACCGATAACTGAGAAGGGAACAGGGTTGGTTGTGTGTGCGGTAAAGGGTGAACCGTCGGTATCAATCATTCTGTCAGCATTACCGTGGTCGGCTGTGAGAAGCATTATGCCGCCCATTTTTTCGGTTGCATCTTGCACTCTGCCAACACAGGTATCAACAGTCTCAACTGCTTTTACTGCGGCATCAAAGAAGCCTGTGTG
>JAFYLF010000073.1 GCA_017537195.1 Clostridia bacterium | reverse complement strand
GAATAAAGCTTAGAAAAGTCGGAAAATGCAATGTGTCTTATTGCTGAAAGAAGGGTTCTGTCAAGCCAAAAGGACTCTGTTCTGGTGTTACATTCATTACAGCAAAGTGTGCCGTCGGTTATATTGAAGTACATTATGTCGTCTTCAAATTTTCCGCAATTATCACAGGCAAGCAGATTGGGCATATAACCCGATATTACTGCTGTGCGAAGCTCGGTAATAGCTTTTATAAGAGGTGGATGGCGCTTTTCTTTGGTTAAAAAGTGCAGTGAATTTAAAATCAAACGCAAAAACTCTACGTTAGCAACTCCGCTTTCGGCAAATACAGCAGAAAGCTCGCAAAAATATTGTGAAAGGGCAAGAATTTCAATATCACTGCCCATAGTGAAAAATGATGTTTGGGTGGTGGCTTCATAAATTCGGTAGGTGCCTTTTTTATTTAGAATTGTAAAGCTTGAATATGTAAGCAACGCCGTAGCGGCGTTCTTTTTTGATTTAATGTTTTTAGCACCCGAAGCAAAGGCTTTAATAAGCCCTAAATCGCGCGTAAAGAGAGTAACCAGACGATCACTCTCTCCCACATCCATTTCCTTTATCACTAATCCCTCGGTTGTAAAACGGGTTTGCAAATCTGTCAAAATTCTCATTCTCCCTACAGGAATTTACATATTTAAGATAATCATCAACTTTACCTGTTTCGGTAAATGTTATCCAATTATTATTTATACTCATACAAACACTTCCTTTGAAATTCTACATTAAAAGTGTTTGTGTTTTGGGGTTAATTATAATAGGAAAAATCAGTCAAGTCCGAAGGTGTGAATCAAACCCTGACGGTTACGCCAATCCTCTTTGACCTTTACCCAAAGCTTTACATTAGCTTTTATTCCAAAGAATTTCTCAATGTCATGACGTGCTAATGTGCCGATTTTCTTTAAGGTTGCGCCGCTTTTGCCGATTATAATTCCTTTGTGAGAATCCTTTTCGCAAATAACGGTAGCCTCAACTTCAACTATAGGCTCTCCCGCTGCAGTATCTCTTTCAACAAAACGCTCTAAATCAACAGCAATACCGTGCGGAACCTCTTTATCAAGGGTACGGAGTAGCTTTTCACGTATCATTTCTGCTACCATAACCTTTTCGGGCTGGTCGGTAACATCGTCGGCATCAAAATAATGGGGTGAAGGCTTTGCGTACTTGTTAAGTTCCGCAAGCAACAACTCTGTACCATCACCCGTTTTTGCCGAAAGCGGAACTACAGTTTCAAAATTGAAATGTTCACAGTAGCTTGTAATTATTTTAAGCAGATTTTCTTTCTTTTCTAAAAGGTCTATTTTATTTATTACAAGTATAGCTTTTAAATTGCGTTTATTAAGTTCTTTTATTAGTTGTACTTCGGCAGGGGGGAGTACGCCTTCTTCTGATTTAAAAGCGGTGACAGCTTCGACTACAAGGATTGCCACATCAACGTCAGACATACCGTCGCCCACGGCTTTGTTCATATTTTTATCAAGTTCGTTTCTTGGTTTGTGAAAACCGGGAGTATCTATAAAAACAAGTTGAGTTTCTTCTTTTGTGTAAATACCCATAATTTTCGTACGGGTGGTTTGCGGCTTGT
>JAFYLF010000072.1 GCA_017537195.1 Clostridia bacterium | reverse complement strand
GTCTGCAGTGAGTTCTACGTCCTGAGTAACGCCTTTTTCTTCTTTCATTTTGTCGATAAGCTCTTCAAAATACTTCTTACCAACTTCCATAACTACGTCAGAATACATTTGGATGAAACGACGATAGCAGTCGTAAGCCCAACGTGCATTGCCTGATTTTGCAGCCATAGTTTCAACAACCTCTTCGTTAAGACCGAGGTTCAAAATGGTATCCATCATACCGGGCATTGAAGCGCGTGCGCCTGAACGAACAGAAACGAGAAGGGGATTTTCCTTGTCGCCAAATTTCTTGCCAACAACTTCTTCCATCTTAACGATGTATTCCATGATTTGTGCTTGAATATCGTCGTTAATTTTTCTGCCGTCTTCATAATACTGTGTACATGCTTCGGTAGAAACAGTGAAACCTTGGGGAACGGGAAGACCGATTTTGGTCATTTCTGCAAGGTTAGCACCCTTACCGCCGAGAAGTTCACGCATTGAAGCGTCGCCTTCAGAGAAAAGGTAAACATACTTGTGACTCATTATGAATCAACCTCCTAAAATTTTATGGAACATGTCCATCTTTAACAAATTAAGTGACACTTTGAAAAGTATCCAAATAATTATATCAAAACTTTGTGAAAAAATAAAGCATTTTTTTATATTTTTTGTATTTTCGGCAAAAAGTTAATATTTTAAACAGTTTTTTAGTAAATATTTGGAATTTTATATAATTTACATCGTAAAAACTTGCTTAAATAAATGTACTGTGTTAAAATTTAAATAATAAAAGAAAGGAAGTTTGTAATGGAATTCAGTGTAAATCATCCAATTCTTTTTATAATGGTTGCAGCGCTTATTTTGGTGGTTCTTGCGCAGTCGGTGTATTTTTTAGTCAGGGCTTACCGCAGAGCGCTTCAAATCGGTATGCAAAAAAGCAGTCTTAAAAAGACTATTATCTCTTCGGCACTTTTTACAATCGCCCCCGCAATATCAATTCTTGTGGGTGTGGTGGCTTTATCAAAATCGTTGGGATTGCCAATTCCATGGCTTCGGCTTTCAATCATCGGTTCGCTTTCGTACGAGACGATTGCGGCGGGTAACACATTAAATGAACTCGGTACTGAAATGGGAAAACAAATCACTTCGGCTTCCGCTTTTGTTACGGTTGCCTGGGTTATGACGCTTGGTATTATAGTAGGTCTTTTCCTGACACCGCTTTTGGCTAAGAAAATTCAAAAGGGTATGAAGAAAATCGAAAATATGGACAAAAAGTGGAGTGAAATATTCACAAACGCCATGTTCCTTGGTATGATTTCGGCTTTTCTTGGCTATGTTTTCTGGGATTTTTCGAGCGTATTTTCCGGTAAAACCTCGGCACTTATTCCGGTGCTCGTAATGGCAGTTTCTGCGGTTATTATGCTTGTTTGCGGACTGTGTGCAAAGGTGTTTAAAATAAAATGGATAACCGATTATGCTTTGCCTATAAGCCTTGTCGGCGGTATGGCGGCGGCTATACCGATTACAAATTGGTTAGGATAAGGGGGAAGCTTTTATGAAAAATGAAATGACATATCTTGAGAGTGTTCACCGCGACGGACGAATTTGGGGATACACCTTGTTTGTGCTTATCTTGGCTTTCCCGTTAATTCTTTGCTTGATTTTTGGCGCTGTGCCCGAATGGTCGGCAATGGCAAGAGCCTTGTTATCCGTGCTTCCTATGTACTGGGCGGTTGGTATTATTGAAATTTTTACATATATCCCAATGCTTGGCGCGGGCGGTTCATATCTTTCGTTTGTGACGGGGAATATTTCAAACTTAAAGCTTCCTTGCGCGCTTGATGCAATGGAAAAAGCAAATGTTAAGGCAAATTCTGAAGAGGGCGAAATTATTTCAACTATCGCTATCGCAGTTTCGAGTATTGTTACAACATTTATCATAATTGTTGGTGTTGTTTTAATTCAGGTTTCAAACCTTGGCGCAGTGCTTGAAGCGGAGGTTTTAAAGCCTGCTTTTGACCAGCTTTTACCTGCGCTTTTCGGAGGATTGGCGGTTGTTTTTGTTTCTAAAAATTTCAAACTTGCCATAGCGCCCTTGATTTTAATGTTGGCTTTGTTTATCTTCACCCCTCTTACAAGCGGTGAGGTTGGAATAATGGCGCCAGTGGGTGTTTTGTTCACTCTTGGAATAGCAAGAATTTTATATAAAAAAGGTGTTATTTGATGGTTGGTATTATAATTGCTGTGGCGGTAGTTTTGTTTGTGGCGTTTTTGCTTTTAAGAGCACTTAACTTTAAACCAAAGAATCAGGTAAATGCTACCGAAGAAAAAGTGGAGTTTGATAAGGAAAGAACGGTCGAAACTTTGCGTGAGCTTGTGCGTTTTAAGACTGTTTCCTACAGCGATTCCTCAAAAGAAGATAAAAAGGAATTTACAAAGTTTACTAAGGCTTTGCCCAAGCTTTATCCTACAGTTTTTAAAACCTGTGAATTGAAACTTTCTAGTGAGCGGGGAATGTTGTTTTTGTGGGAAGGCAAAAAACACGATAAGCCGTCGGTTATGATGGCGCATTATGATGTTGTGCCTGCCGATGAAAAGGGTTGGGAAAAACCGCCATTCGATGCAGAGCTTGTAGATGGCATAGTATGGGGTAGGGGTACCCTTGATACAAAGGCTACAATGAACGGCATTTTATCGGCTGCCGAGACGCTTATAACCGACGGTTTTGTCCCTGAAAATGATATATATTTTGCCTTTTCGGGCAATGAAGAAATCAATGGTCTTGGTGCCGTAAAAATTGTTGATTACTTCGAAGAAAACAATGTAGATTTAGCCCTTGTTGTTGACGAGGGCGGTGCAGTAGTAGAGGGCGTTTTCCCTGGTGTTAAAGAGCCTTGCGGACTTATCGGTATTGCTGAAAAAGGAATGCTTAATGTGGAGTATAAAGTTGTTTCCCAAGGTGGTCACGCATCGGCGCCCAAACCTAATTCACCGATACCAACTTTAGCAGAGGCTTGTTGTCACATAGAAGAAAATCCTTTTAAGATGCATATCACAAAGCCTGTTAAAGAAATGTTTGATACACTTGGCAGATATTCGTCTTTTGTGTATAAACTTATTTTTTCAAATCTTTGGTTGTTTTCGCCTGTGCTTAATATGTTGTGTAAAATTAAGGGCGGAGAAATGAATGCGCTTATGCGTACAACCGTTGCTTTCACAAAAGCAGAGGGAAGCGATGCATTTAATGTAATTCCACCCGAAGCCACACTTGGTTCAAATTTGCGTCTTAACCCATGCGATACAATTGAAAGTGCGCTTGAATATTTGAAGAAAATAGTTGATAATGAAAATATTGAAATAACTGCGCTTGGCGGAATGAACCCTAGCCGTATATCCGAAACTAATTGCGAAGCCTACGATAAAGTGGCTGCTGCGGTGGCATCAACCTGGCAAGGTACAATAGTTTCACCATATCTTATGGTGCAATGCTCTGATAGCCGTCATTACGGCAGAATTTCCGACAAGGTTTACCGCTTTTCCGCAATGGCATTATCAACTGAAGAGCGAGCCACAATCCATGGTAATAATGAGCGAATTCCAGTCGAAACAATTCATAAGGCGGTTGAATTTTATATAAGACTTATGAAGCAATGCTAAATTTCGGTTAACAAAATAATTTTCACTTATAAAGGAGAATGAAAAATGTCAAAAACGAGTATTGTAGATTGGAAAACTATAACTGATTTTGTGGTCGATGCATTCGTAGGATACGGTATTCCTCGCAAAGATGCTGAAATCTGTGCCGATGTACTTTTGGAATCGGACAAACGCGGTATCGAATCTCACGGTGTAAATAGATTTAAACCGGTGTATCTTGATAGAATTAAGGCTGGTATTCAAAACCCTGTTACCAATTTTGAAATTATAAAAGAAACACCCACTACCGC
>JAFYLF010000071.1 GCA_017537195.1 Clostridia bacterium | reverse complement strand
TCCGTTTCACCGAACCTTTTAACCAACCCACCGAATATGCAGAAAGCATTTCAAGACTTGCAAATATGATTGGCAAAGGCAATGTTATAGTGCAACGTTTTGGCGATTTGATTCGTGGCAGAAGAACTAACGAGCATCGTTTATCGCAAAACACGGTTGAGCCTACTCTCAGAGCTACCGCAGGTGATATTTCGCTTGTTCTTCCCCACAGAATACTATCCAATATTATTGAAACAATTTATGCACTTGACAAAGTGGCTCCCGGCACCGCTAATGATGACACCTTGCTTTACGGTTGCGAAAGTAAATATTATTCCATTCGCCCCGAATTTATGAATAATGAATTTGAGCTTTGCGACGGAGTATATATTATTGGTGACGGAAGCGGTATTTGCCGCGGACTTTCACAATCGGGTGCTATGGGTATTTATGTTGCAGATTGTATTACCAAAAAATAAATAAAACTTGAAAAAATTTTAACAATATAACATTTTCAAAAAACCATAATTAAATAAAAATCGAGAAAGAAACATCAAATTTTCTTTCTCGATTTTTTGTTTTAAAAAAATTTTTTATTTATATTTACTCTACTTTGTTTATTCCTTTTTTCTTTCTTACTTTAACCACAATAATGTAAACAAGAACAAATACTGCCACAAGGCCTGCAATACCCACACCAATCCAAATATACATCATATTAAAATCAGAGCCTGTTGTGGTGGTAGTGGTGGTTGTTGTGGTTGTTTTACCGCCGCCACCTTGAATTATGGTTGTGGTATCATCCTCGTCATTATCGCTATCATTATCGTTATTTTCATTCTTATTGTTATTCGCGGATGGATTTTTATTGCTTGAACTACCTTCGTTCTTATTGCCGCCGTTTTGGTTGTTATTTTTATTATCACTCGATGTATCATCACCGAAAAGGTCGCTATCATCGTAAATAACATCAGAACCTCCATTTCCGGAAGGATTATTCGGTGTTGATGTGTTATTTTCCTCCACCTTTGGATCGGTAACCTTTTCCAAGGTTCCGCTTAAATTAACAATCTTTTTAGCTGAACTCGGAATACTGTATTTAGAACGGTCAAGAAGCCCTTGTTCGGATTCTTTTCCTTCAATATAAAGGCGGTCAATTACAACACTCTTTTCTTTCGATTCACAACCAAAGAATACAAATGATGCTATCGGTTTTTGAGCGGTAAAAGTAAATGTTTGATGATATACATCTCCGCCGTTATTTCTGCCGTGGAAACGCGCTATCTGATGAACAACACCGTCAACATCCTTATAACCCACAATAAAGTCGCCCGTGTGGGTCTTATCACCCATTGCTCTTACAGACAGTTTATACTGTCCCTTATTGTAAACAATCTTCTTGTTAGTTTCAACTGTGGTTTCATAATATTTATTGGAAGCAAGATTTGCTTTAAGGCTTATACCCATAGCCTTTGTGTTAGTACCGAAAAGCATGGAATTTGAAACATATTCAACCAAATCGCTCTTTTTAGCGGACGAATCCTCAGCGTCTATCTCATAACGCGAGGTTGGATATGGGCCTTTGTTACAATAACTGTCTGCCCAACCGTTTTGCGCCCATAACTGATGATATTCATAATCCCATCCGTGTGGTCGCCATAAGTTACCGCTAAAATGGTATTCATTTTTGGTTTCTTCAAAGAAGTTCAAAAGATTCTTCATGCCTTTTTCAGACATAAGGTCGTTTTCGGTTTCAATCTCACCGAAT
>JAFYLF010000070.1 GCA_017537195.1 Clostridia bacterium | reverse complement strand
GATAAGCCTTCAACGGACGTACTCCCGACGTGTTCAATGCCTATAGCGATATCCTTTACAGCCGTTAAAAGATATTGTCTGATTATCTCAAAATCATTTTTCCATTGTTCGTTATACGGTGTAACAATAACACGTTTTGCCACGGAAACACAACCTCCTTTGCTTTGTAGGGGCAATTCACGAATTGCCCGCCGTGAAAACGATATGCACATTAATTTGGGGCGAAGTGCAAACCGACCCAATAAATTACAGTTTGTCTATCTGCTTTTATGCCGTTGAGCTTGGCTCCCTCTGATGAGGGAGCTGTCGAAATCGCTTGCGATTTTGACTGAGGGAGAGATAAACAATAACGCAGTTTTGATATATTATTTCTCTCCCTCCGAGTTTTGCATACGCAAAACCCATCTCCCTCGTCAGAGAGAGGCAGATGCAGTAACATCTTTCATCCTGTCAAACCGTAACGCATTTCAAATCCGTCTTTATAAACAAACCCTATAATTCTTCCCTGACTGTACAAAGCCATAAAAACAACCTCTTTGTTTTTCCTTGCCTTGAATGCCATTTTTCGCACGGTGCTTCTGCGGTAGTTTTTGTTGTTTTCACGGCAGTATTTTTTCCATACGTCGTGCATTTCTTTAATCTGCGCTTTGTTGTACGGGTTTACCGTAATCAGCTCCGTCGGGGTGACAAGTGCCGAAATTGTGTTTTCAATTTCAACATCCTTTTCGGTTAAATGCTTGATATAAACAAAGTGCCGTCCCCAGCCCTGATGTATCCCGGTATCGCAATAGCCCATAGCTTTCCAGAAATCAATACCGCTTACGGGGTCGGGGCTTAACAAAACGGTATTTACACCGTCAGCTTTAAAAATGCTTTCAATGTGATTGTTTAGTATTCTGCCGTAACCCTTTCTTCGGTGTTTCGACGAAATATAAAAATCGTTTATTTCACCGTAGCGATACGGAATGTCAACAACATCTGTTGAAGCTGTTTCAATCAAAGCGAAACCGATTAAGTCCTTGTCGGACTCCATAACAATAAAATGCTTTGTTTTGTTTTCGCAGGCACTTGAAACGATACTGTCAAATAGTTTATAAAAAGTTTTTTTACCGCAAGGGCTTTCGCCGTGATTACGTAGGACTCGGATTTTGTATTTGGCGAAAACTTTTCGGAGATTTTTGTGCTGGGTTGCATTTTCTTTTGCAATTTTCACAAAAGAGAAGTTGTTTAGTTTTTTGCAGAAAGTCAATTTTTTTGCTTTAGGTTCGGTCAATTCAAATCCGCATTTTTTATAAAGGTTTATTGCAGGTAAATTGTCCTTGGTTGTTTGCAGTTTGCATAATTCATACCCTCGCCCTGTAAGATATTCAACCGCATAGCTTACTGCGAATTTTCCGACACCCTGATGCTTGAATTTTTCGGAAACGACAAGCATAGAAATCCAGGCGGTGTTTTGGTTTTGCAGTCCGTTGAGCTTTAGCCAACAACAAGGCGTATCGTTTTTGTAAACAATAAAGTTTTCTTCGTCCGTGTCACCTTTGGCTTTTGCAAATATGTTTTGCCATTCTTCTGATGAAATTATGTTTGTGTGCAAAGCGGACAGGTTCTTTTCTTCGGACATTAAGTGAAAAATAAAATCAATGTTTTCTTTTTTAAATGGTCTGATTTCGCACATAACTTTCCTCTTTCCGTATTTCTTCCGCAGGGTAACGGTTCGTCGCAAACCGCCGAACCCTACGAAAAAAGG
>JAFYLF010000009.1 GCA_017537195.1 Clostridia bacterium | reverse complement strand
GGATTATGAAGTAAATGCAAGAATTCGTGCTTTACGAAAAAAGCATAAATTTACACAAGAAGAACTTGGAAAAATGTTAGGCTATAAAACCAGTACTTATTCTCAAATAGAAAGAAAAGGAAATATTGACACAAAATTATTAAAAGATTTAGCACGGATTTTTGATGTCGATGTAAAATATATTCTTTTTGGCGAAATCCCCGAACCCAAAATTTTAACCCCAGAACCGTCAAAACCACCCGAGCCCCAAATTATTATTGGTTATAAACTAAAAAACGAAACCCTTTCTGTTATGGAAATGAGCTTTATAGAAGAAATTCGTCGTTTAGGCAAAGAAGACATAAGTGAAATTGGTGATATAATCTATAAGAAATTACATAAGAAAACTTAAACGCTCAGTTTTCACTGAGCGTTTTTTATGTATACTTTTTAAGTTTTGCTATTGGAAGACCGACTATATTAAAGTAATCACCCTTTATCCATTCGATAAAGGCGCCTGCTCTTCCCTGCACCGCATAACTACCAGCCTTGTCATAAGGCTCGTCAGTATTGAGATATGCCTCAATTTCAACTTTTGTTAAGTTTTGAAACTTTACTTTGCTAACTACCGAAAAGCTCGTTATAGCCCCGTTTTTAACAACCGTACAGCCTGTAACAACCTTGTGAACCTTGCCCGATAGCTTTATAAGCATTTTTTCGGCATCTGCACGGTCTTTCGGTTTTCCTAAAATCTCATTACCGAGTATAACCGAAGTATCCGCACCGATTACTGTATCATTAGGAAACTGCTTTGCAATATCAAGCGCTTTGATTTTAGAAAGATATTCGGGTTGTTTTAAAACACTTATCCCTTTTGGTACGATTTCTTCCACACCCGACGGCATCACACTGAAATCTTTAACAATATATCCCAAAAGTTCCCGTCTTCGAGGAGACGCCGAAGCTAAAATAATTCCCACTTACAACAATCCTTTTTATTAAAGCATAAATTTAAGTTCCCGCAACAAATGTTGGTATATCGTCATGATTTATTTTTGAAATTTCTTCGTTAAAAGCGTCCACCGCAAACGAACAGTGTATCAAATAAGAAACTATCATATATGGCAATGTTATAATCAGCGGAACCACAAGAACAGACAACAAAATCCAACCCGAGAAACTAAAAATTAAAAATATAAAATCAAGCATCGTTCTGCGTGAAATAACTGTTGACAAGTGCAGTGCTTCGCCAATATCCATATTCTCATCTGCAACAAATAACATTGGCGCTAAATAAAATTTCAAAACATAAACCATGGTTGCTGTGGTTGAAATAAAGCGAATAAAGCTAATGAGGTTCGAAAGATTAGCAGTCCAAATCGGGATAGAAACATTTAAAGCGTTGTATATCCAGGTGCCTGTTATAAGTTGCAAAACATAAACAGGAATAGAAAAAATCAAAAAACAAATAACTGTCCTTATCGCTATTGCAAACACCAAATGCAGAACTTTTAAATAGATTTCTTTTGAAGCGAAATAATAAAAAACATCAATAGGATTATCAATTTGCCCAAAATTCATTCGCCAAAAAAACCTTATCAAACCCATCGCTACGGGTGAAATAATGAACAAAGCAAAAGTTAAAAACGCAATATAAAAAGCAGTACTTCCTGCCATAAGAGAAATTACCGCAGAAATATTATGGCACACAAACCATACCGCCAATAAAATGACAGTCGCAACAATGCTGTTTATAAAATTCGGTTTTAAAATACTTTTTGCCGCCGCTTTAATGGACGAATTTGAAACCGTCATAAATTACTCCTTATAGTTTTTACTATATGATATCACAAGAATATCGTGAATAAATTAAATAATTGTTAATTTTGCAAAGCCTGCCATAATCTTTTTTGTGCCAACATTATCAAAAGCGATTTCAAGCAAACAGTCGTTGCCCATCGGTGTCACCGAAAGAACAAGTCCGTTGCCAAAGGTCTTATGCGAAACCATTTGTCCCACACTGTAAGAGCCGTCAGGCTTTGATTGAGTTTTTCCAACCGTTTGCGAAGAAGTAAAGGTCGATTTTTTGGCAACTGTAGGTGTAAAAGAGGTTGAATATGAATTAACCTTATAAGCCTTTGGCAAAAATCCCGTATTTTCACAAAGTTCAGTTGGTATTTCTCTCAAAAAACGAGATGGTAAATTACGGGAAGTGCTACCAAACAACATTCGCATAGTAGTGTGTGAAATCACAAGCTTTCGTTTAGCACGGGTTATGGCAACATAAGCCAATCGGCGCTCTTCTTCAATCTCCTCATTACCGCCGTACATTGACTGATTTCCCGGGAAAATTCCCTCTTCCAAACCAACCAGAAATACATTGGGAAATTCGAGACCTTTTGCCGAGTGAATTGTCATCATAACTACCCTATCACTCTCGGTATCAAGTGCATCTATATCACTTATAAGTGATATCTGCTCCAAAAATTCAGAAAGCGACGGCTCGTCAGTTTCCAACTCATACTGCGCAATGTTAGATGCTAATTCTTTAACGTTCTCAAGCCTTTCGTGTCCCTCTTCGCCCTCATTTTCGAGCATTACCTTATAGCCTGTAACCTCTAAAACCTGCTCAAAAATGTCGCTTATAGAATTCTCTTGTGAAAACTCAATAAGATTTTCAATCATAGAACAAAATGCTCTCATTTTAGCTGAAGCACGAGAAAGCGCAGCATATTCGTCGGCATATTTTAACACTTCAAACATACTAACCCCCAACTCACGAGCGATTTCAGCAGCGTGGGTTAGCGAGGTTTCGCCGATTCCCCTTTTTGGTTCATTTATAATACGGCGAAGACGGACATCGTCTTTTGTGTTGTTTATAAAATGCAAATAAGAAATTACATCCTTAATTTCCTTGCGGTCATAGAAACGCATGCCTCCGATAATCTTATAAGGAATACCCGCCCGCATAAAAACATTTTCCAATGCATTTGACTGCGCATTCATTCGGTAAAGAATAGCGTTATCGCTGTATTTTCCACCATTATCAATATTATCAAGAATAGAGTCAGCAACATATCTTGCTTCCATACGCTCGTCTTCTGCGGTATGAACGGTGATTTTTTCACCGTCACCGTTATCGGTCCAAAGAGTTTTCCCCTTTCTTCCTCGGTTGTTTTCAATAACCTTATTTGCGGCGTTCAAAATATTAGAAGTCGAGCGGTAATTTTGCTCAAGGCGGATAACCTTGGCACCGCTGTAATCATCCTCAAAATTGAGAATGTTTTCAATAGTAGCGCCACGAAAACGGTAAATACTCTGGTCGTCATCACCCACAACACAAAGGTTGTTGTTAGCACTTGCTAAAAGGCTTACAAGCACATACTGAGCGTGGTTGGTGTCCTGATACTCGTCAACACAAACATAACGGAATTTATTACTGTAAAACTCTAAAATATCGTCATTTTCCTGCAAAAGACGGACGGTATTGACAATCATATCGTCAAAATCCATTGCATCGGCTTGTAAAAGCCTGTCCTGATATAATTTATACAGTCTCGCAACAGTCTTTAGTCGGAAATCATTTGCGTTTGTATTTTCAAATTCTTCGGGTGTTATAAGACTGTCTTTAGCGTGTGAAATCGCCGATAAAACATACTTGTGGGGTACAAATTTATCGTCAATATCATTTTGCTTCATAATTTCTTTCATTAAACGGCGTTGGTCGTCAGTATCATAAACAGTAAAGTGGGAGGTGTATCCCAAGCGTTCAGCATTTCTGCGCAAAATCTTACCGCAAACTGAGTGAAAAGTACCTGCCCATATATCATCGGCATCGTCGCCGAGCTTTGCGGCAATTCGCTCTTTAAGTTCCCCCGCCGCCTTGTTGGTAAAGGTGATTGCAAGTATTTGCCAAGGCTTAACTTCCCTGTCGCCAAAAACACCGTTAGGCACAAAGACGCTGTCACCATTTAAGTAATCTATTCCCTTTTGTATATCTTCATCCGACACATTTGGAATATATGTACTATTATATCCGTTGCCAAATTTTACAAGATTCAGGATACGGTTAACCAATACCGTTGTTTTACCGCTCCCCGCACCTGCAAGCACTAAAACAGGGCCGTTTACGGTTGTCACCGCTTCAAACTGCCTGTCATTCATTGTGCTAAAGTATTTTTTTATAACTTTTTTTCGTAAATTTAAAAAATCCATAACTATCCTTAATAAAAACAGGCGTCAACAGACGCCCGATATTTTGCTTATTTCTCTACAAAACAATAATACTATTTTTTAAATAAAAAGTCAATATATCATTAATTTTTTTTAGTTGACTTTTGGCTTTCGTTGGTGTATAATGTTATTCGTTGATTAAATGTAATTAAGTTTTCCATACCCTATCGAGGTGTGGCGCAGTTGGTAGCGCACTAGTTTTGGGTGAGGTTGTGAGCGCGTCCTGTGGACGATGAAGCGAACATAACGAAGCGCCGCGGTCAAAATTTATCGACGCTCCAAGTCGAAATAAATTTTGGGCACCGCAAGAGGGTTACCAAAACAATTAGGTAATTTGTAAGTACTATAAATAAAAAAACAACTTAATATCGAGGTGTGGCGCAGTTGGTAGCGCACTAGTTTTGGGAACTAGATGCCGCAGGTTCGAGCCCTGTCACCTCGACCAAAAAGCAGTTATGACCATTAGGTCGTGACTGCTTTTTCTTTTGCACACAAGGGCTCGAACCTGCGTTAGTCATGTTTTTCGGTTGCCTCGCAAGAGG
>JAFYLF010000069.1 GCA_017537195.1 Clostridia bacterium | reverse complement strand
GGTTGATAGGCTGCAAGTGTAAGCATGGCGACATGTGTGCTAGGCAGTACTAATAGACCGAGGGCTTGACCTATTTTTCAATCCTCACGCGTTACTTGTTCAGTTTTCAGGGTGTGAGCCCAACTTATGCACCATTAGCTCAGTTGGTAGAGCACCTGACTCTTAATCAGGGTGTCCCGGGTTCGAGTCCCTGATGGTGCACCACCAAAATTCCACCTTTTTTCCCTTAGAGGAAAGCTTTTAATATACGCATCACAGACAGTTTACAACCAATCGCACGGCGCTACGCTTGTGCTCTTGGAAGGGACTCTCGGCTACAAAACATTCCACTGGAATGTTTTGCTTAACGCCTCGTCTGATGGTGCACCATTTAATCAATTATGGTGATAGGTTGTTGTCGTATGTGGCCCGTTGGTCAAGCGGCCTAAGACTCCGGCCTCTCACGCCGGCAACACGAGTTCGAATCTCGTACGGGTCACCATTATTTATAAAAATTGAATAATTTGCGTTAAACAGTGCATACTGTTTAATATAGAGTGCCGAAAGGCACGCAAAAGAAGTTGGTATTGATTGCGGCGAGGGTCCACCTGTTCCCATACCGAACACAGAAGTTAAGCTCGCTTGCGCCGAAGATACTTGGCGGGAGGCTGCCTGGGAAAATAGGTAGATGCCAACACTTTTTGCCCTAATAGCTCAGTCGGTAGAGCATGCGGCTGTTAACCGCAGTGTCACAGGTTCGAGTCCTGTTTGGGGCGCCAAAAAGAAAAGTCACACATCGTGTGGCTTTTTCTTTTTGTACTTTTCACTATTCTCTCTTCACTTTTCACTCTTATCTAAAATAATGTGTGACTTTTCCAGATAAAAGATAAGAGAGAAGAGATAAAAGAAAATGTGTGGCTTCGCCACGAATTATACATACAATACTTCGCATTGATTTATTTCCACTTTTATGCTATAATACACCTAAAGGTCGGTGATAATATGAAAATTTGCGAGAAATGCGGTGCGAGTAATTCTGACGCAAGAAGATTTTGCATCGATTGTGGTGAGATTTTAGGCGAAAAATTATCTGATTTCCAAGAAAAACAATATAGAGAAAAAATAAGCGAACAAATTGAAAATATGTATAACAAAAAAGACCCGCTTTATGTAAGCTTTTATGATAAAATTATAGGCGTTATATCAATTATCGGTGTGATGGTTTCTTTGGTATTTGTGGTGATAAATCTGATTTTCGGAAAGAGTAGCCAAGCTTTGATGATGCCGATACTACTTTTTGTGTTGGCAGTTGTGGAAGCTTTTGTGCCGAAAATTACATGGAGCATTGAAAAAATACGGTTAGGTTTTTACGCAAACGGCGCAGATGAGCTTGAACCGGGTCAAATTTATTTTTGGTGCAGAAAAATTACCATGACACTCTTGGTATTCGTTGGGATTACGATAATTATAACAAGTTGTTTGCAATAAAAGAAGGGTTAAAATGAAATGTATTCAAACAAGACTTACCGAAAAGCAGTTTGTTGACAGGTTTGATTTATACTGTCGAACGAAACATCATTTATGTGTGGGGTATTTAGACAGAGAGTTGTTTGTTTATAAAATGAAAAAGAACAGATTTTGGCTGTGCAAATATACTCCTTTTATTAGAAACTATAGATATACTTTTGATAGGCTGGATTGTGAATACAAAATCGACGAAAAAGGGCATGTTGTAGTAGAGTATAAATATGGCAAACAACCGCCGCAGTTAGTAGCTGATATTATCACTTTGGTTTTTAGCTTGCCGCTTAGTATTGGTATGATTGTTAATTCAATAATTAACGGTGACTTGCAAATTGAAGGGCTGATAATCCCTTTGCTTTTTTTAGTTTTGAGTTTGAAAGGGCTGTTTTTTAGGTCGAAAAAAGAGTTGCTCGCCCAAGAAGAATGCTTAAAAAATATTTGTAATATAAATTAAAAGAACAAAGTAAAAGATAATTCAAAAGAAAGAGCACTTAGTGTAATAGTGTGTTATAATATACCTGGTGGTCGGTGATTTTATGAAAAAATGTCCTAATTGTGAAATGGTAGTAAATGCCGATAACGAATGTCCATTTTGCTATACAACCTTAACTTATGAATCAAATGTTTCTTCTGATAAGGAAAAGTATGTTTTGAACAAATACTTTATTTGGTATTTAATAAAGCAAAGTTGGTTTTCAGTACTTTGCTTAATTGTTGTTGTTTTAAGATTAATTCATATAAGGAATGCAATAGATTACTTTTTGATTTTTCCCATTGTGTTTATTTGTTTTTCTTTGGTGTTTTCGTTTTTGGGTCGAAAAATAACAAAAATTGTACAATGGAAATACTCAAAGGGGTATTCCGAATTTAGAACTAACGCCATTAAAGTTTTAACCGGAATTCTTGCTGTTATATTTTCTTTTGTTATGGGTTAGTTTTATTGTAATATATTTTTGACGAGGTAAACGAATGAAAAAAATCACAGCGTATATTTGTAAGGAGCTTTTAATAAGCACAAATAATTCTAAGCTTATTGTTGTAAGTGTTTTTGCAATAGTGAGTGCAGGAAGTCTTCTACAGGATGATGTTAATGCGGCATCTATTATTGGATTTGATGTAATTGTACTTATGATTGTTTTCGTGTGGGTTTGGCAGAAATTGCGTGACAAGAGGTTGAAAAACAATCAATTTTATATTGCTGAAGATACATTCCTTAGTGTTAAACGGAGAAAAGCATGGCTTTATTTTAAAAGATATGAAAATTGCACTTTGAAGTTTACCAGAAACGGTACATATTCTGTTAATATTTTTGAAAAGATGGAGCCTGAGAAAGCTTCATGTGATTATAGTGCGGCTAATTTTTCAAAACATGGCGATAAATTTTATGTTCTTGTTATGCAAGGGAAAAGGAAAAACAAGATCTTAAAATGCTTTAATGCAAGATATTACGAAATATTTGAAGAAGATTTCGATTATAAAGATGGGAAATATTATCCCAGATAATTAAAAATCGCACTTTTGAAATTAGTTTATTTTAAAAGCAAGTCGAAAGACTTGCTTTTTTATATGTGACATTTGGTTTCTTTACGTTTTTTCTCGTTTTTGGTACTTTTTAATTATATATAAAGAAAGGAAACGGAAAATGAAAAGAAGAGAAAGTAAAAGTTTTATTTTTGGTGCATTATACATTTTAGCGTTTATATTATGGACGGTGTTGATACAAACAGTGGATGTAAAACCCATTGGTGTAAATGGTACGGAGATTGGTTTCGCAGCGGTAAACAGTTGGTTTCATAAAATGACGGGTGTGAATTTTACGCTTTATCACATAACCGATTGGTTGGGACTTGTGCCTGTGGCGGTTTGTGCGCTCTTCGGCGTTATTGGACTTATCCAGTGGACAACCCGAAAAAGTTTATTAAAAGTTGATTTTGATATAATTATTTTAGGGGTATATTATGTTATAATTATATTGGGTTATATTATTTTTGAAATGTATCCTATAAATTACAGGCCGGTTTTGATAAATGCATTTTTAGAGGCCTCCTACCCATCTTCGACTACATTATTAGTGCTTGGCGTTATGCCGACGGCGGTTTTCGAGGCTCAAAAACGACTAAAGAATATTAAAATCAAAAGGTTGATTACTATAATTGTAATGATTTTCTCTGTTTTTATGGTGACGGGACGGCTTTTGTCAGGAGTGCATTGGTTTACCGACATTATTGGCTCTGTACTTTTATGCGTGGGACTTTTTTGCATATATAAAGCGGTTGTGAATTTGAGAGTTAATGGGGTTGAAAAATGGAATTTGGACAAAAACTTTTAGAACTTCGCAAAAGTCGAGGACTGACACAGGAAGAACTTGCCGAGGCTTTATATGTGTCAAGAACAGCGGTTTCGAAATGGGAGTCGGGAAGAGGATATCCCGGCATAGATTCACTAAAAGAGATAGCGAACTATTTTTCGGTGACTATTGATGATTTATTATCGGGAGAAAAGTTGCTGACTCTGGCTCAAACCGAAAACAAAAGAAATATAAGAAATATTTGTGATTTATTGTTTTCGGCGGTAGATTTATTCTCGTTTTTACTTATAGTTTTACCACTTTATCCGAATAATGACGATGGATACATTTATTCGGTAAATTTACTCAATTACACACAAACCGCACCGTTTAACAAAACTATATATTTGATTATGTTTGTGTTGATTTTTGCGGTTGGAATTGTAAAACTGATACTTACGAAAACGGCGTTTGTAAAATACGGCAAGGCTTTATCGGCGATTTCGATGATAGTTAATGTTTTGGCGGTTATTATTCTTGCGTTGACAAGGCAGGTTTATGCTGTGGTTATGATATTTTTGTTTTTGATGGTAAAAGGAGCTCTGATTTTAAAGCTTGTAAGAAATGGATGGTAATATTATAAGTTTTGAGAAACCGGATAAAAAAAGAACGAAGTTTTTACTTCGTTCTTTTTTATCGAAATCAACAAGATTGATATATCATCACACATTCGATGTAATTTTTGTTGTCGGTGTGTTGTAGATATGATATAATATTGAAAAATATAAATAAAACAGGTGATATTGTGAAACATTTTTTAGTCGTTGTTGACATTCAGAACGATTTTGTTGACGGGGCGCTCGGCACAAAGGAAGCGGTGGAGATGCTTCCGCATGCTTGCGCGAAAATCCGTGATTTTGTGGGTGATATTTTTGTAACCTTAGATACCCATTCTGAAAACTATCTCGAAACTTCGGAAGGAGGGAAGCTACCTGTTAAGCACTGCATAAAAGGTACTGATGGTTGGGCGCTTAACGGCGAAATCGCAAAGGCGCTTGAGGGCAAGGCTTATACCACGGTTGAAAAGCTGACTTTTGGTTCGATAGAACTTCCGAAGCTTATAGAAAAAACCGCCGACGGCGATGATTTTGACATAACCTTAATAGGACTTTGCACCGACATTTGTGTGGTGTCAAACGCGCTGATTTTAAAAGCGAGTTTTCCTGAAAAGCGTATAGCTATAGCTCAAAAATGCTGTGCGGGGGTAACACCCCAAACTCACGATGCCGCTATTAAAACTATGCAAATGTGCCAAATTGATATAATTTGATTAAACCGACTTTAATTTGAATTCCTTGACAGTGAATTAAAAGTTTGATAGAATTAGATATCATTATTTAAGGGGTAAGTTTTATGCAAAGAGAGAAATTGGGGAGCCGTTTGGGCTTCATACTTTTAAGCGCGGGCTGCGCTATCGGTGTGGGGAATGTTTGGAAATTTCCCTGGATGGCCGGACAGTATGGCGGCGGTGCTTTTGTGCTTATTTATCTGTTGTTTTTAGTGATTTTGGGACTACCTGTAATGGTTATGGAATTTTCCTTAGGGAGAGCTAGTCAGGCAAGTCCTGTAAAGCTTTATCAAAAGCTCGAAAAACCGGGTCAAAAATGGCATATTCATGGATATGTGGCACTTATAGCCAACTTTCTTTTGATGATGTTCTACACTTCAGTTACCGGTTGGATTTTGCATTATTTTGTAAGCTTTGCCAAAGGCGATATGACAGGTATTACAAATGAAGCTTCGGGAGAGATGTTCGGTAGCATGCTGTCTTCCCCTGCTATAACAGTCGGTTTTATGGCGATTGTGGTAGTGCTTGGTTTCTTGATCCTTTCGTTTGGACTTCAAAAGGGTGTTGAGCGTGTTACAAAATATATGATGGTAGCACTTTTGGCGCTTATGGTTATTCTTGCTATTAACAGCTTTACTCTTGATGGCGCAAAGGAAGGTCTTATCTTCTATTTAAAACCCGATTTATCAAAAATCAACGGCAGTGTTATAGTTGGCGCCATGAATCAAGCGTTCTTTACTTTAAGCCTTGGTATCGGTTCGATGGCGATTTTTGGTAGTTACATTGGCAAAGAGCGTTCACTTATGGGCGAAAGTATTAATATTTTGGTGCTTGATACCTTCGTGGCAGTAACGGCTGGTCTTATAATTTTCCCTGCTTGCTTTACATTTGATGTTGAACCGGGTGCCGGTCCGAGCCTTTTGTTTGTAGCTATGGCAAAGGTATTTAACAATATGGCAGGCGGCAGATGGTGGGGAACACTCTTCTTCTTGTTTATGGTGTTCGCTGCATTCTCAACAATTATTGCTGTTTTCGAAAATATTTTAGCTTGTGTTCGCGAAATCACGAACTGGGGCAGAGTAAAGGCTTGTGTTATTTGTGGTATCGCAGTTCTTGTGCTTTCAGTACCTTGCGCTTTAGGCTTTAATCTTTGGTCAGGTTTCGTTCCTTTTGCAAGCGGTTCAAGTGTGCTTGACCTTGAAGACTTTATCGTTTCTAACTGTTGCTTACCCTTGGGTGCGCTTTGTTATGTGCTTTTCTGCGTTAGCAAAAAGGGTTGGGGCTTTAAAAACTTTAAGGAAGAAGCCAACGCCGGCAAGGGCTTAAAATTAAAAATGTGGATGAAGCCTTATATGACCTATGTTTTGCCTGTTATAATCGTTATAATTTTCATAGTCGGAATTTTTACATTCCAGTTTGCAGACAATTTTACAATCTGGGATTGGGTTAAAGGATTGTTTTAAGATATAAAACACTTGCGTAAATAGGCATAATGTTGTAAAATTATATTAAAGAACCTTGAAGGAGGAAGATTATGCCAACCTTGAACATTATGAAATACACCACAAAGGGTAAGAACCTGCATTTGCGTGTTGCAATGGGTCATTTTGCAACAGGCAACAGCCACAGCAATTATTACATCGACGTTGTGTCTCAAAAAACACGTCTTACTGAAGCTAAAGCAGTTGCTGAAGAATTGCGGTCTTACTATTATTCGAACACAGTGGTTGATACAATTTTGTGTCTTGATGGCACAGAGGTTATAGGAACTTGTCTTGCTGAAAGTCTTTCGAAAGCTGATTTTATTAATATGAATGCGCACAAGTCAATTTATGTTGTGACACCTGAATTTGTAAACGGAAGTCAGCTTTTATTCAGAGATAATATCGTTCCTATGATTAAGGATAAGCATGTTATGATACTTGCGGTTTCTGTAGCCTCGGGTAAAACAGTTGAAACCGCTGTGGATGCGGTTAAATATTACGGTGGTGAGATTTCAGGTATCGCCTCAATATTTTCAACTAAAGAAGAATGCGCAGGTTATCCTGTGCGCTCGGTATTTAATCCTAAGGATTTACCTGATTATCAAAGTTATCCTGCGCACGAATGCCCAATGTGTAAGGCTGGGCAAAAGATAGATGCGCTTATAAACAGCCACGGTTTTTCAAAGTTATAATTTAAAATCAAATCACCATAATCTCTTCAAATGAGGTTATGGTGATTTTTATTATCTGTTTAAATACCATATAGAAATTGTAAGATATCCCGCAAAGGTCACCCACAAGGCATAAGGAATTTGAAGATATGCCGCAGTTTTGTTGATGTTTTCATACTTTATAATGGTGCTGATTATAAGTAAAAGTAATATTAACAGCCAAATAAAAGCGAAGAAAAATGCTCTCAAATTGAAAAAGATAATGCTCCAGAAGAAATTTACAATAAGGCTTAATGAGTAAGTATAAAGCGCTGAAATTTTTTGAGTTTCAGAAGCGCTTTTGTCGGTGTAAATCATTGCAGCGCTGATTCCCATCAATATAAAAAGTATTGTCCACACAATTGGGAAAGCCTGCGAAGGCGGGGCGAGTGCGGGTGTTATTATTTCTTCATAAAGGTCCATATTGTTTCGGGTAAAGAAAGCCGAAAGTCCGCCGACACCCAAGGCGATTAAAATTG
Organism: Clostridia bacterium; assembly: GCA_017537195.1. GTDB lineage: Bacteria > Bacillota > Clostridia > Oscillospirales > Acutalibacteraceae > UBA737. The sequence goes on along the minus strand of JAFYLF010000069.1, from coordinate 10,089 downwards.
ATACCACATAGGGTTTTACTTTTTTAAACATTTTACCATCTCCAATAAAGTATATAAAATTTTTCTTTTAAATATGTAATTTTGGCAATACTATTTTTAAAGGAGTGGTAAAAATGATTGAGCAAGATACAATTAAATTGCTTCGCGAATGCGATGCGGGTGTTAAGATGGGTGTAAAGTCGATCGAAGATGTTTTCGAGTATGTTGAAAGCAAGACATTAAAAGGCGAACTTAATGACTGTAAAGATGAACATCAAAAATTGGAAAGAGAAATTGAAAAAGAGCTTGAACGTTATCACGATGACGGTAAGGAACCAAACCCGATGGCAAAGGGTATGTCGTGGATGAAAACCAATATCAAGCTTGTGGTTAACGAATCAGATAGCACAATAGCCGACCTTATGACCGATGGTTGTAAGATGGGGGTTAAATCGCTTAACAAATATCTCAACAAGTATAAAGCTGCCGATGAGGTTTCAAAGGATATTTGTAAAAGGCTTATAAAGCTTGAGGAAAAATTGACAACACAAATGACACAATATTTATAATAAAAAACAGGGCTTTAGCATTGTGTTCTAAAGGACACAATGCAGCGATATAAATCCCTAACGGGATTTTCGATATACGCCTTGGGCGTTCGATATGTGCTACGCACACGATATGCCCTGCGGGGCATGAGGGGATTTATATCATATCGCATTTACCGATAGGTAAATATATCGATTTTTTGTCAGAAAAAATATCGCATTGCGTAGCAATATATCGCAAAAAATACTACCCGAAAAAGAGATTTCGTTTTCTCTTCTTCGGGTAGTTTTGTCTTATACCGTTACAAGCAGGGAATTTGTGTGCCAAATTCCGTTTTAATGAAAGATAACTGTCCTTAGCAACCCTGCACATTGACCCTGTTTTTTATATTCCTAACAACTTTTCTGCATTTTTATGGGTTATTTTTTCCCAATCGCCAAAAGAAATTTCAAGACTTTCAAGCAATTTTATTTCCATTTTGGCAGTATGCCACGGAGAATCAGTTCCAAAGAGAATTTTATCGGCGCCGTGGGTGTCGATGATTTTTTGCGCATAGTATTTCGGCATTGTACCATAGCCAAAAGAGGTGTCGAAATAAATATCCTTACCGCAAAGGCGGTCGAGTACTGCTTGTCCTGAGCCCACACCGCCGAAATGCGCGGCAACAACGGGGGAGGAAAACCACGAAAGCGCTTTTTCCAATTTTTCGGGGGTTGCGCCATAGGGTGGCGGGAAGCCGTAGTCCTGCCCTGCGTGGAAAATTGTTATAAGCCCCAATTCGCCTATTTTTTTATAAATGGGTTTCATTTTTTCGTTATCAACAGAAAAGCCTTGGTAATCAGGGTGAAGCTTTACGCCTTTAAGTCCCAGTGATTTTATACGCTCAAGCTCGTAAAGGGCGTCGGGAGCATCGGGGAAAACCGAGCCGAAGGCGAAAATGGTTTCATTATCATTTATAGATGCGGCAAAATCGTTTACATTTTTTTGCTGTTGAGCATTAGTAGCAATACTCAGCACCACCGCTTTGTCGATTTGGCTTTCTTCAAAAAGTCGTTTTAGATCGAAAAAAGTGCCGTTGGTATGCGGTACAAGGCCCCCTGAAGCATAGCTTAATTTTTCTATTGCTTTTTTTGCGATTTTTTCGGGAAAAGCATGAGTATGAAAATCTATTAACATTAAAACACTTCCAAAAATTGATGAAAATATTATACCCCTAAACCTTGATGCTTACAACTAAAAATTTAAAATTATTATATTAAATTATAAACTGGTTTTTAACGATTTGCGGTATTTAAGCGGTGGCATACCAACATAGGATTTAAAGAATTTAGTGAAGTAGTTGTAGTCTTTAATACCCACTTTTGCGCAGATTTGATTTATCGGAAAATCAGTAGTGTTGAGAAGAGATTTCGCTTCTTCAATTCGTGTTTTTGCGATATATTCACCGATTGAACACTGGAACCACTCGTGAGAAATTTCGTAAAGTCGGTTTTTGGATATACCAAAAGCTTCGCAAATGTTTTTGGTAGAAAGCTCTTCGCTTATATGAGAGCGGATATATTCGTCTATTTTTGATGCTGTGGTATCGTAGCCGATTTTTATGTATTCGGAAAGCCATAAATACCGCGTAGCCATTTTTAGAATATTAGCTATAGAATCAATTTTTTCGGCGTCGTGTGAGCCTAATTCGTCATAAAGACTGTGAAGATATTTGTAATCCATATTAAGATTTTCGCCAAGTCTTTGAAGTGCGGGCACAACCTCGCTTGAAGGCTTGTCGGCAATTTGCCCGAACATCATATAGCCTAAAATGGTGTCATTGAATTTTATGGGAACAGCGGTATCAATAAGCCCTGCGTGGCAGTAGCGAGAAACGGCTTTACCGGTTTCGCCACATTCCATACATAGAGCACGGTCGCTCAAAAGGCAAAGGTGCTCACCTTTAGGTGTCGAGCGGATTGCCTTGCAAAAGCTTCGCATCTGCTTTGGCTGAAAACTTAACTGATTCATTTGTGAATCCCACACACTCACAGTAAGTCCTGTTATAAGGTATAAATCATATAAAAGCTTGTCTAATTTTTCTATATTGAAGTTTATAAGCATATTATCACCTTTGTTCACACAGTGGAAATTATTATATATACTCAGTATATAATGCTTTTCGCCAAAACTCAAGATAATCTTCTTGAAAAACGGGAAGATTTTACTATTATTTGAGAATTTTCCTACTATTATATTGACTTGAAAAGTCATATCATATATATGTTAAAAAATATTTTTGGAGGTAATTATTATGAAAAAAACAACCTTCGCACTTTATTTTGGCAACCGTGGTTTCTTCCCAGGTGAGCTTGTGGCTTCTGCCAGAGAAAAAATGGTTAAAGTTTGTGAGGAAAATGGCTACGGCTATTTAATCATGGACGAAAGCCTCACCCGTTACGGCGCAATCGAAACTATTAACGAAGGCAAACTTTATGCAAAATTCCTTGAAGAACACAAGGGCGAATATGATGGTATTATTTTATGCCTTCCCAACTTTGGCGACGAAAACGGCGTTTCGGTAGCACTTAAGGATGTAGATGTTCCGATTCTTGTTCAGGCTTGTCCTGACCTTATGGACAAAATGGACTTTGCTAACCGTAGTGATACAATGGCAGGTAAAATGGCTATTTGTAATGTTTTGCGCCAGATGAAGATTAAATACACACTTACAAAGAAATTCTGTGTTGACCTGCTCGATGAATCCTTTAAAGAAGATTTAAGACTCTTCGCGGGTACTTGCCGTGTAGTTGCAGGTATGCGTAAGTTCAATGTTGGCGCTATCGGTGCCCGTACAACTGCGTTCAAGACCGTTCGTTGCGACGAAATCGCTTTCCAAAACAAGCGTGTTAATATCGAAACAATCGATATGACTGTTGTTTTCGATTTAATGGATGCGGCTGATCCTGTTAAAGTTGAAGCTAAAAAGCAAAAGCTGCTTGAAATTGCCGATTTCTCAGCTTGGGCAGATATTAAGCTTGAAAATTTGGGGCGCTTGGGCGTTGCTATCGACCAGCTTATTGAAGACTACGATTTACAGGCTATCGCAATTCGCTGCTGGAATGAATTACAGCTTCGCTATGGTATCGCTCCTTGCGTACTCTTAGGCGAACTTAATGAGCGCGGTATAGCTGCTGCTTGTGAGCTTGACATTACAAACGCTGTTATGATGCGTGCTATGGGTCTTGCTGCAAACTGGCCTGTTGTACTTCTCGACGTTAACAATAACTTTAATGACGATATGAACAAGGGCATCTTCTTCCACTGCGGACCTGCTCCGATTTCTATGATGGAAGGCAAGGGCACTATCGAACAGCACCTTATGTTTAAGAAGTCCTATGGCGACGGTAGCGGTGTTGGTATCAATGTTGGCGAGCTCATCAAGGGCGATGTTACTGTTGGTAGCTTTAAGACCGAAGATGGTGAGCTTTGCGCATTCGTAACCGAAGGCGAGTTCACTAACGATAAACTTCCCGACGTATTCTTTGGCGTGGGTGTTGTATTCGAAAAGCAAAACGCCAACGAAATATTTAATTATATGGCTCGTAACGGTTATCGCCACCATGTTGCTGTTACAAAGGGCAATTATGCTGAATCTGTAAGAGAAGCATTTGACAATTACCTTGATTATAAAATTGATTTAATATAATTACATAAATTAAAGGAGAAAAACTATGTTAGTATCAATGACCGAACTTATGAAAGACGCTGAAGAAAAGGGTTATGCCGTTGGCGCTTTTAATGCTGTAAACCTTGAGGCACTCACTGCTATTATTGCAGCTGCAGAAGAAACAGGCAAGGGTGTTATTCTTAATCACGCCGAAGTACACTTCCCTCTTATGCCAATTGAAACCATAGCTCCCATTATGGTAGATATGGCTAAGAAGGCAAAGGTTCCGGTATGTGTTCACTTAGATCACGGTCAATCACTTGAAACCTGTATGAAGGCTATTCAGTTGGGCTTTACTTCGGTTATGCTTGATGTTTCAGGTGCGGACTACGAAGAAAATGTTAAGCAAACCGCTTTAATGTGTCGTTTGGCTCACAGCGTAGGTGTTACTGTTGAAGCTGAACTTGGTCACATTTTTCAATCTGATATCGGTGTTGGTGAAGCAGGTGAACAGGAAACCCTTGATTCCTTCGCAAGCGCAGAAGATGTTTATACCGATCCTGATATGGCAAAAGACTTTGTTGAACGCACAGGCGTTGACGCTTTGGCTATCGCTTTTGGTACCGCTCACGGCGTATATCAGGTTAAACCCAAGCTTGACCTTGACCGTATTAAGATGATTAAGGAAAAAATCAATGTTCCTTTTGTAATGCATGGTGGTTCAGGTCTTACTAAGGAAGAATTCCAGACCTCTATCCGCAACGGTATCCGCAAGATTAACTACTATACATATATGTCTTTGGCAGGTGGAAAAGCTGTCAAGGAATTTATCGTCAGCAAGAAAGACGGCGAAAATGTTTTCTATCACGACATTCCCCTTATTGCAATTGAAGCAATGAAAGAAAATGTTAAGGAAGCTATCCAAATTTTCAGCTTAGAGGTGTAATTCCGTGAAAAATACTAAAACAGGTATTGCGGTTGCGGGTTCGCTTATTGCGGATATATTTTATGAAATAGACACCTACCCCAACCAAGGCTTTTTGGTATCGGTAAGGGATACAAGCCTTAATATCGGCGGCACAGGTAATATGATTCTAGATCTCGCAAAGTTCGACCCTGACTTGAAGGTTAAGGTTTGCGCAATTATCGGTTCTGACAAGGGCGGCAAGCACTTGGAAAAGGTTCTGGTTTCTTTCCCCAATATCGACACCCAAAATGTCACTGTTGAGGAAAACAGTTCGGTAACACACGTTATGAACGCTGCCGACACAAAGCAAAGAACGTTCTTCTTTGTGCCAGAAGCCAGTGATAAGTTTGGTATGGATTATATCAATTGGGATACAGTAGATGCGAAAATCTTCCAGCTTGAATATTTGCTCCTTATGAAGAAGGTTGATTCACCTGACGACGAATACGGAACCCACGGTGCTCGTATTTTGGCAGAAGCTAAAAAACGCGGCATGATTACTTCTATCGACGTTGTGTCCGAACAAAGCGAAAGAGCCAAAAATATCGTTAAAGCCGCTCTCAAATACACCGATATTTGTTGTATCAATGAGTCCGAGGCAGAGGCTGTTACAGGCATCACTATGACTAAAGACGGCGAAATTATTCCTGAAAAGGCCTTTGAGGCTATCGAGAAATTAAAAGAGCTTGGCGTTTCTAAATGGATAGTTATCCATGCGCCCAAGTGCGGTTTCGGTCTTGACTGTGAAACAGGTGAAAAGGTTACTGTTCCAAGCCTTAAATTGCCTAAGGGTTATATTAAAGGCTCAACAGGGGCAGGCGACGCTTACTGCAGTGGTATTCTTTACAGTGCTCACGAGGATAAATCTTTGGAGGATGCTATGAAGTTTGCCCGTGCAAGTGCTGCTTGTTCACTCTCCGAAAACAACGGTACCGACGGTATGCGTTCAGCTTCGGAAGTTATGGCTTTGGATGCAAAGTTTGGTGAACTTGAGATTTAATTCGGAATTCGGAATGCGTAATTCGGAATTATTATAGAAAGTAAAAAGATGTCCTGAATTTTCAGGACATCTTTTTTGTCGTCTGGCGACACCGGAGTTTGTGTGGTAGCAAAACCGAAGGTTTATACAAATAATAACACGATTTTGTGTTATTGTCAACACATTTTTGTGTTTTCGTGTAAAATGCAAATAGAGGTGTTGGATATGAAATATGTATATGAGCGAATTCGTGATTTGAGGGAAGATAAAGATGAAACTCAAGCGGATATAGCAAAGTTGTTAAATGTGCATTTGACACAGTATCGTCGTTGGGAAACAGGGGAAAGTGAAATACCAGTTCATATCGTTATAGAATTATGTAAATACTATAAGGTTTCATCTGATTATATTTTAGGAATTGTTTGAAATAAACGCTTTTAAAAATCTCACTTTGCCTAAAGGGAACATTATCAACGTCGGAGTGATATTTATATAATTTAAAGGGAGTATGAATATGTCTAAAAATTCATTTTGGCAAATGGTTAAATTTACCTTGTTTTCTATTTCTGCAGGGTTAATTCAGTTGGGTTCCTTTGCGGTTTTTGAAGAATTATTTAAATGGAACTATTGGCCATCATATTTAATTTCGTTGATACTTTCTATTCTTTGGAACTTCACGCTGAATCGTCGCTATACCTTTAAATCGGCGGCAAATGTACCGGTTGCAATGATGAAGGTTTTCGCTTTTTATCTGGTTTTCACACCGCTTTCCACTTGGCTTGGACATATAGCAGAAACCAGCGGTGTAAATGATTACATTGTATTGGCGGTTACAATGCTTTCTAACTTTGTGCTTGAATTTTTGTTTTGTAAGTTTGTTGTATATAGAAATCAAGAAAATACAAGAAAATAATTTAATACATTATTTACAATTTATTCTTTCGTGCGTTAAAAATTTAAGATTAAATTATTTAACAGCAGGGGAACCGGTTGCAAACGGTTACTGTGCCAAGGCGGTGACTTTGGCAAATCCGACAGACCAAGCGTACGGTTGGTGCCCCTTTGTTTTCCTCGGAAAAGCCTTAAAATCGGAAAGGCTTGTCCGAGACCAAACTTTCAGCCCTTGTTTTCACAAGGGCTTTTATGTTGGAATATAACGCCTTTTGAGTGCAATAATATCCTTGGTGATATTATGAATAAATCGTTGTGGGAAAAGGTTAGTCTTCCGCATTTCCAAAAACTCGAAAGGGATATTTCTACCGATGTTTTGATAATTGGCGGAGGTATAGCAGGGCTTTTGACGGCATATTTTCTGCACAAGGCGGGTGTTGAATATATCCTTGTAGAGCAAAACACAATCTGTTCGGGTGTGACTGCTAAAACTACTGCCAAAATCACATTACAGCATGGCTTTAATTATCAAAAAATACTGTCTTCAAGCGGTGTAGGAATAGCCCAAGGGTATTATTTGGCTAACAAGAAGGCTCTTGATACCTATAAGAAAATTTGCAAGGATATTGACTGCGATTTTGAAATTAAGGATAATTATGTTTATTCTTATAATGCGGGGAAGATAAAAAAGGAGCTTTCGGCGCTTTCTAAAATCGGTTGCCAAGCCGAATTTGTAGAAGATATCAGTTTGCCGATAAATTCAAGCGGTGCGGTAAAACTTCGAAATCAGGCGCAGTTTCATCCGCTTAAGTTTTTATCGACAATTGCAAAAGACCTTAATATTTATGAGCGCACAAAAGTGCGGGAAATGATTGGAAATACTGCCGTTACCGAAAACGGAAAAATTAAGGCTAAAAGAGTGGTTGTAGCGACTCATTTTCCCTTTATAAATAAGCACGGGAAATATTTTTTAAAGCTTTATCAGCACCGCTCGTATGTACTGGCGCTAAAGGGTGCGCAAAATGTGGGTGGTATGTACGTGGATGAAAATGATAAGGGATTATCTTTTAGAAATTATGGTGATTTGCTTTTGCTCGGCGGAGGCGGACACCGCACAGGGAAACAGGGCGGTAGTTACCACGAACTTCGAAAATTCGCAAGACTTTATTATCCGAATGCCAAAGAAGTGTCGCATTGGGCAACACAGGACTGTATAAGCCTTGATAAAATGTGTTATATCGGTAAATACAGTTCGGGCACGGACCAAATGTATGTTGCAAGCGGGTTCAACAAATGGGGAATGACAGGCGCTATGTGCTCGGCGCAACTGCTTTGTGATATGCTGACGGGAAATAAAAACGATTTTGAAGAGGTCTTTAACCCATCACGAAATATTTTAAAACCACAACTTATTGTAAATGGTTTTGAGTCTACCGTTAATTTGCTGACACCTACTGCAAAACGCTGTCCGCATTTGGGTTGTGCGCTTAAGTGGAACAAGCAAGAACGCAGTTGGGACTGCACTTGCCACGGCTCACGCTTTAGTGATAGTGGCAAACTTCTCGACGGCCCTGCAACAGATGGGATAGAAATTTAATTCGTAATTCGGAATTATTGCATAATAAAAAATAAGGTGCTTTGGGCATCTTATTTTTATATATAATAAGGTGTATAAAAAACACTTGACAAAACACCCTTGTTCGTGGGATAATAATAACATATTATGGGCAGTTTATATGCTGTGTTAATTTTAAAATTTCGTTATGGTGATATAAATGCGAGTAATTACAGGCATCGCCCGTGGTAAGAATTTGAAAACGCTTGACGGTAATGACGTCCGCCCGACCTCCCAAAAGGTTAAGGAATCGGTTTTCAGCGCAATACAGTTTGATATTGAGGGCAGAAGAGTGCTCGATTTGTTTGCGGGTTCCGGTCAGTTGGGTATTGAGGCTTTAAGCCGAGGCGCCAAAAGTGCAGTATTTGTTGACAACAGCACAGCTTCTATAAAGATTATCAAGCAAAATATCGAAAGCACGGGGTTTGAAAATTTTTCAAAGGTGTATATGTCGGATTATTCATCCTTTACAGCGATGAGCCGAGACACTTTTGATATAGTCTTTTTAGACCCACCGTATAAACAAGGAATTTTGGTTCCTGCGCTAAAATCGGTGTTGCCGCTTATGAGCGAATACGCAATTATAATTTGCGAATATCCAAGTGATGTGGAAGTACCCGAAAGCATTGGTGGTTTCGGAATTTCTAAAACCTATCGCTACGGTAAAATAAATGTCTCAATTTACAGAAAAGGGGCAGAAAACAAATGAAAAACGGCATAGCAATTTGCCCCGGAAGTTTTGACCCTGTAACCTACGGTCACCTTGATATCATCTCCCGTGCGGCAAATATGTTTGATAAAGTAATAGTTGTTGTTGCGAGTAATAAAAACAAGACCAATAGCTTCACCCCACTCGAACGGGTTGAAATGATTAAGAAATGCACTTCGGCTCTTCCTAATGTTGAGGTTGAATCGTTTGACGGTCTTTTGGCGGAATATGCCGCAAAAAAAGGCGCTAAAGCCATTATTAAAGGACTTCGTGCCATGTCGGATTTTGAATATGAATTCCAGATGGCATTAACAAATAAGAAGTTGAATCCTGAGGTTGAAACCTTGTTTTTAACCACTTCGGCTGAAAATATGTACTTGAGTTCAAGTATGGTGAAGCAAATCGCCGCTATGGGCGGAGATATTTCTTCCTTTGTTCCCGAAGAAATAAGACAAGATATAATTGACAGGATAAACAGTAAATAACACCCTTAAGGGTTTATGGAGGAAATGAAAATGACACTTGACGAATTATTAGAACAGTTTGACGAGGCGCTTGACAGCGGTTTTAAAATCCCCGGCAAAAAGACTGTTGTAGATGTTGAAAAACTCCGCGCAGTTGTTGACGAAATCCGTCTTAATATCCCTGCTGAAATCAAGCAGGCAAAGGGCATTGTTGCTGACCGTGCTGACATTATCACAAATGCTAAACGTGAGGCTGATGCTATTATCCGCAATGCTGAAGAAAAGGC
>JAFYLF010000068.1 GCA_017537195.1 Clostridia bacterium | reverse complement strand
TTGTGCAGATAACACACAGGAGCTATGGAACCGTAAAAATCTCCCGCCCATGAATATACCGGTTTATCCATAAATTTTCCTTCGGAGTTTATGTAATTCCAACATGGATAAGTACCGAAGCCCCATACGGCTGCACGGTTCGAACTGGAAAAATGATTTGCGTTGATGATTTTTTCTTTGTATGGTATTACAAGTTTCCCTTCAGAATTTATGTAACCGAAATATCCCTCGTCATTGGCAACCGGAGCAAGACCATTTTTAAAATCTTTTGCTGTTTTATATTGAGGTTTTATAACTTCCTTGAAGTTGGAATCAATATAACCCCATTTTCCGTTTTTGCATACAGCAGCAAGACCGCCGGAGAAATTGCGAACCATATCATATCGAGGTTTAATAAGCCAATTGAAGGTTACGTCAATATAACCCCATTTTCCGTCTTTTTTTACTTTGGCAACGCCGCGTTTAAGGCTACCTGCTGCATCAAAACTGTCTTTAGATATATTTTTGCCCTTTTTGTCTATGAAAAACCATTTGCCGTTTTTCGAAACACTTGCTACTCCTTCGGAAAAACTGTGGGCATTGTCGAACACAGGCTTAACGGTCCATTTTCCGTTGGTGTCAATATAACCCCATTTGCCGCCATGGCATACTGCGGCAACCTCGCCGCTGAACCTTTTAAGAGAGCTAAATTCAAATTCAGTAAGCATGTTGCCTTTGATATCTGCAATGGCATAGCTTTTTTCTGTTTCTGTAATTTTTGCAATTCCAATGCGGTTTTCTCCAAGAGGAATAACAGCGTCGAATTTTGCTTCAATCAATACCTTACCCTTTTTGTTAAGTATGCCGTACTGCATACCTTTTTGAGAGCTATTAACACCATATACAACCATATTATCTTTAAAAAGATAGTTGCTTTTGTTCGGTGTGTTTTTGGAAAAATGGTCAAATAGAAGAATTCCCACTTCTACCATACCAAAAAGAAGCATTATAATGACTACTGCTGTGATTACAGCTTTTTTGTTTGTTTTGTTTCCTTTAAGCATATTATTACCTGCCCCTTTAATTTGCTTTTTTAATTGTAACACTTAGTCGGAAGCTTTGTCAACCAAGAAAAAGAGACTGTAAAAATCTTAAAAATTCTTACAGTCTCTATAAATTATATTTTGAGTTATTTTGAATTAATAGCGTGTAAATCCGTCAAATTTCTCGTCGAAAATAGCTTTACCTTTTTTGTTGATTATAAAGAATGAAGATACATTCTTGTCATCACTTACAACGGTATATCCGTCATCGTAGAAGTCATAGTCTGCATAGGTATATTCATCTTCAATTACCATTTTGCCTTTTTTGTTTATAAAGCCGTATTCGTCGCCATCGGTGCTTACGCGTGCAAGACCGTTGTAGAACATAGCGGCAGATTCGTATTCGGGTTCAATAACCCATTTGCCCTTTTTGTTGATGTAACCCCAGTCGTCGTCTTCATCTTCTTTAACACAGGCAAGTCCTTCATAGAAAGGCATAGCGTCGGCATAATCATCGTCTATAACCAATTCGCCTTTTTTGTTTATAAAGCCGTAGTTTTTGCTTGTTTTAACAAGTGCGAGACCGTTGTCGGCAAAGTTGAAAGCGGCATCAAATTCGGGTTCAATAACCCACTTGCCCTTTTTGTTGATATAACCCCATTCGTTGTCTTTCATTGCAGGAATGAGTCCTTCGGAGAAATAATTTGAGTTTATGTGAATCTTTTCTTTAAATATCCATTCACCCTTTTTGTCTATGGCGCCATATCTTCCGTTTTTGGAAGCAATGC
>JAFYLF010000067.1 GCA_017537195.1 Clostridia bacterium | reverse complement strand
TCAATCTGCGAAACCTGTGTGTTCACATCATTTTCCGCGTACTGCAGTTCAACACGATAACCTTTCTCTTCAAGGGCGCGCTTCATATTTGAGCCGTCTTGATTCCACCGCTGAAACGCCTTATTGGGCATGGCAACACCTACCAGTTTTGCATCCCCATTTGCGCTTCCTGCTCCGCCGCATGCGCAAATGGATAAAACGAGAAATACGCACAAAAATATGCTCATAAACTTTTTCATAATTTTTCTCCTTTTAAAATTTTAGTGTTCTCATACATTTTCACCCTTTTATGCTCTCACTATTCTTTAATTTTGCAATAAAATAGCGCGTAGGAATGCTCCCCGCGCGGTTTTTGTCAGTTTTTGCCTGTGCTTCCATTGACATTGCAAAAAACTCCTTGTATACTTTATTATGACTAACTATAGATGATGGTGATGAATTTGCTTTTTAATTCATTTGAATATTTGATTTTTCTGCCCATTGTGGCGCTTATTTTCTTTTTACTTGCACCTAAATACAGATGGATTCTCCTTTTGGGCGCCAGCTACTACTTTTATATGTCCTGGAAGGCGGAATACGCCCTTCTTATCCTTTTCTGCACCACAATAAACTATTTTGCGGCTATTCTGATTGACAAACAGGAAAGCAAGGCAAAAAAGAAGCTAATTCTAACCATCGACCTTATTTTAAGCTTTGGCGTATTGTTCTTTTACAAATATTTGGGCTTTTTAACCGAAAACATAAATGTCGCACTTGATTTATTCAATTCATCGATAAATTTACCCGATTTCGAAATTTTGCTGCCCGTTGGCATATCTTTCTTTACTTTCCAGACATTAAGCTACACCATAGATGTATATAAAGGTGATACGCAGGTAGAGCGACATTTTGGAATTTTTGCCCTTTTCGTTTCCTTTTTCCCTCAGCTTGTGGCAGGTCCCATTGAGCGCTCGGGAAATCTTTTGCACCAATTCCACACCGAAAAACGCTTTGATATGCCCCGTGCGGTAAATGGTCTTCGCATGATTCTGTGGGGACTGTTTAAAAAAATCGTTATCGCCGATAATTTAGCAGTTGTTGTAAACTCGGTTTATAATAACTTAGGCGAGCATTCCGGTATTTCACTTATTATTGCAACCGTGGCTTTTGCCCTTCAGATTTACGGAGATTTCTCCGGCTATTCGGATATAGCTATCGGTAGCGCTAACATTATGGGCTTTAAGTTAATGAAAAACTTTGACCGCCCGTATTTTTCCAAGTCAACCGGCGAATTCTGGCGCAGATGGCACATTTCTCTGTCATCCTGGTTCAGAGACTATGTATATATTCCGCTGGGCGGCAGCCGTTGCGGCAAATTCAGGTGTTTTTTAAACAATATGATTACTTTTACCTTAAGCGGTCTTTGGCACGGCGCCAACTGGACATTTATCATTTGGGGCGCGATAAACGGCCTTTATGTAAGTCTTAGTCGCTTAACCCGTGACTTTAGGGCTAAAATCTCGGGTAAAATCTTTAAGAAGGATGTTTTGCACAATCTTTTCCGTGTTTTTGTTACCTTCTGCCTGATTTGCTTTTCTTGGATTTTCTTCCGAGCAAATTCTATTGGTGATGCATTTTATGTTATCACTCACATTTTCCCCCTTAATTTCGGCGGAATTTTTGAATCATTTAGCGGATATCAAATTATATCCTGCTCTTTCCTTGCGCTTATTTTTGCGGGAATTTCCTATTTCTCACGAAACGACAACAAAATTTCCCGCTTTTTCTACCGTCACCGCAGTTTCCGTTATGCCTGCTATTTGACGTTATTTGTGCTTATTATGATGTTTGGAGTGACTGTAAATGAAACCGCTTTCATCTA
>JAFYLF010000066.1 GCA_017537195.1 Clostridia bacterium | reverse complement strand
TACCGCCGTTTAGACCGCCTGAATTATTAGTTTCAGTCACGATTTTACCGTCTTCCATCTTAAAATTATCATTAGCGGTAGAGCCATTCATTTTGGCAAAACCGAATCCTAAACCAAACTCCACACCCTTAACCGCAGGAACCGAGAAAAGCGCATGAGAAAGTACACTTTCCATACTATCAAACCAAGGCTCACCCACACCAGAGGGAACACCGACAACCGCAGTTTCAACTACACCGCCAACGCTGTCACCCTCGGCCTTTGCCTGTTTTATTGCCTCTATCATTTCTTCGCCTATATTATCATCCAATACAGCGAATTCTTTTGCTTTGAGCATTTTAATGTCTGATAAAATATCAGCAAATTCTTTATCCTTAAGTCCTGCGCATTGGGAGATATGACTTCCGATATATATGCCCTTTTTCTCAAGAGCAGGTATGATAATACCCGCCAAAGCCACAAGCGGTGCAGTGATTCTACCACTAAAATGACCGCCACCACGATAATCATGGAAACCGCCGTATTTACAGTTTGCGGTAAAATCTGCGTGTGAGGGACGTGCTAAATCCTTTGTGAGTGAATAATCCTTAGAGCGTGTATCCCCGTTTTTAATAACAATACACAAAGGCGTTCCCGTAGTTTTACCCTCAAAAACACCGCTTAAAATTTCGAAACTGTCTTCTTCCCTACGGGGAGTTGAAATCGCACTTAACCCTTTACGAAGATTTAGCATATTCTTTATAATCTCGGTATCAACCGCAAGTCCCGGTGTCACACCGTCGAGAACCGCGCCGATAGCGGTGCCGTGGCTTTCGCCAAAAAGGGTAACTGTTAAATTATTACCGAAAAAATTCTTCATTTCAAAGCCACACTCCTTACTAAATCCGAAAATTCATCGAAAGATAAATTTTTCATCTCAAAGTTTCCGATTTCACTAACCGTCACAACGGTTATATTATCACCAAAAGCCTTTTTATCGTGTCTGCAAGCCTCTATAAGCTCATTTGCACTTTCTTCTAAAACTGTGGGAAGCCCTAATTTTTCAAGCACAGGTAAAAGTCTTTCTTTAACCCTCTGGCTACACATCGGTATCATTCCTATACCTACACATTCGCCGTGATAATATTTTTCCATTTTGTTAATGCTTTCAACCGCATGCGCCAAGGTGTGCCCAAAGTTTAAAACCTTTCTTAGTCCCCCTTCACGCTCATCAGTTTCAACAACATATTTTTTTATAAGTAACGCGCGGTAGATTATATCATCTAAAACCGCATCATCTGTTAAATCTCTGTTTTCAAAAACCGAAAACAGTTCTTTATCACAAGTAGTCGCCATTTTAAGCGCTTCGCAAAGACCGTTGGAAATTTGTCTTTTAGGCAAAGTTTTTAAAGTATTAGGGTCGATAATAACTGCTTTTGGCGGATAAAATGCGCCGACAAGATTTTTATAACCCATAAAATCAACCGCCGTTTTACCGCCTATTGAAGAATCAACCTGCGAAAGAACAGTTGTCGGAATATTGTAAAAATCAATACCTCGCATAAATATCGCTGCGGCAAAACCTGAAAGGTCTCCCACAACACCGCCGCCCACAGCGACAACACAGTCGGTACGGGTAAAATTATTTTCAACCATGGTTTTCAGTAGCAATTCCAAGGTTGCGGTTTGTTTTGACTGTTCGCCTTGGGGTATCGTCAAAACAACAGGCTCTTTACAGCCTTTTGCTACTGTTTTAGCATATATTTCGGGTACACCGCTATCGGTTACTATAAGTACCTTTCTCTCAAGATTTAAAAGTTCGCCGACTTTTAAAAGAGCACTGCGCTGTAAAACTATATCATAACTGCCACTTGATGTTTTTACATTTATATTCAAAACAATTCTCCTATTTAATAAGAATTTCTTTTTCAAAACGACCTAATATTTTAAGGTTGTTACAGCAATTTTCAAGGTCGCAAAGCATCGCCTTGCCTTCGGGACTTTCTATATCACCCTCACCCTCGACAAAGAAGTAATAATCCCATACGAGTTCCTTTGTGGGTCGGCTTTTAAGCGCCTTAAGGTTAAACCCGTGCTTACCTATAACAGTAATCGCCTCGCCCAAAGAACCTGCGGTATTTTTAACTGTAAACAACATTACAAAATGCTTATCGTTAGGGCTTGAGTTCTTTTCCGCACGGGTGAATACAGCAAAACGAGTAGTATTAGTACCGCTTTCGTTAATATGCCCCTCGATTTTCTCAAGACCGAACTTTTTACCTGCTTCCACACTGCCAATAGCCGCAATATCATATCTTCCGCTCTCGGCGACAATTTTAGCCGCAACGGCAGTGTTGACTGCTTCAGTGGTTTTATAACCTTTTTCACGAATAAATTCGGCGCATTGACCCAGCGCTTGCGGATGGCTTATAACCTCTTTTACCGAGGATACTGTAGCGCCCTTGTTACCTAAAAGATTTTGTATAACCTCAATTTCATAAACTCCGCTTATAAAAAGGCTTCCAAAAAAAGCAAGGTCGAGAACCTGTCCGACATCGCCGTTGTGACTGTTTTCAATCGGCAGTACTGCACAATCACATTCCCCGCTTACAACCGCATTATAAGCCGCCTTAAAATCTTTGTAACCAATAGCTTTACCGTCGGGGAAAATCTTTTCAGCCGCAATATTAGCAAAAGCCCCCTCAACACCGCTATATGCTACACACATACCGTCGAGTAATTTGTGCTGAAGTTTTTTCGAAAGCTCAATATTATCCTGCAAAAAGTTTATGTAATAAGAGCGGTATTCTTCATTTTTGATATAATTTGCATTACGCTCAATTATTTCCGCTTCACGAGTAAAATCATCAACAGGCAAACCGTTTTCTTTTTTAAATTCAGCAACAATTTTCGCCGCATCCATTCGTCTTTCAAAAAGGCGTGCCATTTCTAAATCAGTTTTATTGATAATTTGTCTCGCTCTTTCAAGTTCGGTCATTTTTTACACTCCAAATTTAAAAATAAAAAAACCGCACCCAACCTTTGCCCATATCGGCAAAAGCAGTTGCGGACTGTCCGTTTTACCAAGCCGAAAATTATCGGCAAAAAGCGGTGAACGGGCAGTCCTCTTTAAAGTAATAAAAGTAAAATTTAGTATTGAACATTCCAATTCACCTCACAAAATTCTTAATATATTATGTATTTTACCGCAACTTTTCTCGGTTGTCAAGTGTTTTTTCGCTTTAAAGCGCTAAATTTTTCAAATTTATAAAAATAGGAGAGAATATCCCCTATTCTCTCCTATTAAAATTAGATTTTAAACAGCAAATCGCCATAGGTTGGATATGGCCAATAATCATTAGGCATAACACTTTCAGCACTATCAGCATATTTGCGGATATCCGACATAATAGATAAGATATTATTTCTATACTCGGACGCTTTTTCAAACGTATCGGCAGAACGTTCAGCCGAAGCCACCGCATTTTTAAGGCTTGAAGTAAGTGTGAAAATTTCCCTGTTAGCCGCAGTAAGCCTTGATAAAAGTTCATACTCAACGCTATTATCCACGCCTATAACATTTTTATTATTAACCGCCTCGCACAGCGTATTTGCATAAGCAGTAATTGCGGGAATAACATCTCGATTCATCATACTGATAAGAGTTAAAGCCTCAATATGTATGATTTTAGAATAATTTTCAAGAATAATATCCACGCGTGAATCAATTTCAGCACGTCCCAAAACACCGTGACGCTCGAAAAGAGCAATATTTTCTTTTGTTTTAAGCAGCGGCAATGCATCAACTGTGCTTGAAAGATTTAAAAGCCCACGCTTTTTAGCCTCTTTTTCCCATTCTTTAGAATAACCGTCACCATTGAAGATAATTCTTTTATGATTTGTGATACAATCCTTGACAATATTATTAACCTCTGCATCGATATCCTTTGCATTTTCAAGCCTTTCGGCATAATCGCAGAAAACATCGGCAACCATTGTGTTAAGCATAACATTGGTATCTGAAATTGAAGATGCCGAACCGAGCATACGAAACTCAAATTTATTACCCGTAAATGCAAAAGGCGAAGTGCGGTTTCTATCGGCATTATCCTTTTTAAATTCAGGGATAACATCAGTACCCATCTTCATTTTTTCACGCTTCAAGGCATCATAATGCACACCGTTTGCAATAGAATCAAGCAAATCGGTCAAATCTTCGCCCAAAAAAATAGAAATAATGGCAGGCGGAGCTTCATTACCGCCAAGGCGATGGTCATTACCTGCGGTTGCAACAGCGATACGAAGTAAATCCTGATGTTTATCCACCGCTTCAATAACAGCCGCAAGAGTTACTAAAAACAACTTATTTTCAAAAGGGTTTTTACCCGCTTTTAAGAAGTTCACACCTGTATCGGTTGAAATTGACCAGTTGTTATGCTTACCGCTGCCGTTAACACCCTCATAAGGTTTTTCGTGTAAAAGGCATACAAGTCCCTTTGATAAAGCGGTTTTCTTCATAAATTCCATTGTAAGTTGGTTATGGTCAGCCGCAATATTGGTTGTGGTGAATATCGGCGCTAATTCGTGCTGTGCGGGAGCCGCTTCATTATGCTCGGTTTTAGCAAGTACGCCAAGTTTCCAAAGCTCGTTATCGAGTTCACGCATAAATTCAGCAACACGGGGTTTTAAAACGCCGAAGTAGTGGTCGTCCATCTCCTGACCTTTTGGAGGCATTGAGCCTATAAGGGTTCTACCGCAATAGATAAGGTCGGGGCGTTTATCATAAAGTTCCTTATCAACAAGAAAATATTCCTGTTCAGGACCAACTGTGGTGTTAGTTCGCTTTACATCTTTATATCCGAGAGCCTTTACCACACGCAATGCCTGTTTATTTATGGCTTCCATACTGCGAAGTAAAGGTGTCTTTTGATCGAGTGCTTCACCACTGAAAGAACAAAACGCTGTGGGAATACAAAGAGTTTTATCCTTTATAAAAGCGTAAGAGCTTGGGTCCCAAGCGGTGTAACCGCGCGCTTCAAAGGTAGCGCGAAGTCCGCCTGAAGGAAAAGACGAAGCATCAGGCTCGCCCTTTATAAGCTCCTTGCCTGAAAATTCCATTAAAATATGTCCGTCGTCGGTGGGGGTAATAAAACTATCGTGCTTTTCGGCGGTAATACCAGTTAAGGGCTGGAACCAATGGGTATAATGAGTGGCGCCCTTTTCAATAGCCCACTCTTTCATAGCCTCAGCCACAGTATCAGCGATACTGCTGTCAAGACTTTTTCCCTCCTTAATTGTACTTTTTAAGATTTCATAGGTTTCTTTCGGCAAACGCTCTTTCATAACTGAGTCGCCAAAAACATTTATGCCGAAAAATTCATTAACCTTAGCCACAAGCACTGATCCTCAACTTTCAAAAATTTTAACATAGTATGTACTAAAACGAATACGGAGTGTTTTTATGAATGATAACTTTCCAACACCTATAACAACCGAAAACGATTTGAGTTTTTACGAAAATTACCTACACCAAGAATTTGATGTATTACCAAAGCCAACACATAATTTAACCGATTATCTCAAACCCCACATAGGAAAAACTATAAAAGCAGACTGTGCTGTCGGCAACCGCCTTGAGAGTAAAATCGGCATTCTCACACAGGTTGGCGAAGATTTTATCACAATAACTCTTCAGTCAAAAAAAGATATGATTATAGGGTTAAAAACAGTAAAATTCCTGACAATTTTACAAAATAGCATAAAAAACCCCTATTTTTAAATATTACCACCAATGAAATATATTGTCAACAAAAACCGCCTAAAAAGGCGGTTTTTTTGTTCTGAAATTCTTACAATTTGTTAATAAAATACCTCCTTTGTATGCCTATTTTCATAATCTTAAATTACGGCTCTTTTTTCTTTCCTGTACTGACTTGGAGAAATAGAAAAGCGTTCTTTAAAATGTCTTTCAAAATTCGCATAGTCGCAAAATCCCGATTCAAAACAAATATCGGTGACTGTCATATCAGAATATTCAAGTAATTTTTTTGCATAATCGTATCTTATTGTATTTAAATACTCTTTAAAACTCACTCCGCATTCTTTTGAAAAAATACTGCTCATATAAGACGGTGTTACAGCTGCATTATCAGCAACATCACGAAGTCCTATATCATTTCTAAAATTATTCTGAACATAAAGCATTGATTTTTGCACGCGTGACATATATCCGTGTCTGTGAGTGTTTTTGATTTTGCATATTTTACCAAGGATGCTGTTAAGAAGATAAAAACTATACTCATCATCATTATCACAAGAAGCAAGATTAAGCTCGTGCATAACCATTGCAAGATACTCCGCATCCTCTTGTGAAAGTTTAACACTGTCTGAATCAAAAATTGATGAAAGCTTAAACAGCATATTGTTATCACATACTTCACCCATAAACATCAAGGTAATTACTTTAGTTCCCTTGGTTATAACCTTATGAAAGTTTACCGGCGTCATAAAAAACAACATATTATTTTCTATTTTTTGCTCTACACCGTCTATTATGTAACTACCGCTTCCAGATATGATCAATTCTATTTCATAAAATTCGTGCCAATGAGTAGAATAACTGTTGATTGTCTTTTCTTTAACCATTATTTTTTTATTTTTAATTTTTTGCAGCCTTGTATATCTATCTATCACATTGCATCACCAAAACAATTTTATAACAAAATCGTAAAAAAAGCAATGTTTTTTAATAAATCTGCAATGCAAACTTTTGCAAAAGTGTTATACTCTAATTGCAAAAAAATCTGGAGGATATAACAAATGAAACTATTTATTGACACCGCCAATACTGCGGAAATTAGGGAAGCAAACGAACTTGGTGTAATATGCGGCGTTACCACCAACCCGTCACTAATAGCCAAGGAAGGTAGAGATTTCAAGGAAGTTATAAATGAAATCACTGAAATTGTAGATGGTCCGATATCTGCTGAAGTAATAAGCCTTGACGCTGATTCAATGGTCGAAGAAGCAATTCCGCTATCAAAAATAAATAAAAACATAGTAATCAAAATACCTATGACCTCAGAAGGTCTTAAAGCTGTAAAAAGACTTTCCGCAATGGGAATTCATACCAATGTAACATTGGTTTTCTCTGCCGCACAGGCACTACTTGCTGCACGCGCAGGTGCAACATATGTAAGTCCGTTTTTAGGCAGGCTCGACGATATTAACGAAGATGGTTTAGGACTTATTTCTGATATTGTGGATATCTTTACTATGCACAGCATTGAAACCGAAATTATATGTGCAAGTATCAGAAACCCAAATCATGTAACAAAAGCCGCAAAACTCGGAGCAGATATTGCAACCGTTCCCTATAATGTAATTAAACAAATGCTAAAACACCCGCTCACCGACGCAGGAATAGAAAAATTCTTAAAAGACTGGGAAGGACATTTGAATAAATAATAAATATCCAACCGCAAAATTCAACCCGCCTTATTGGAAATTATCCGATAAGGCGGGTTTTATTATGTTATTATAAGGTTTTCATTATTTCGCCAGCATCTTTTAAAACAACATCGGGTTTTTCTGAAGATGCTTCTAAAATTTCTTTAGTGGTTTCTCCGCTCATTACAAGCACGGCGAGCGCTCCCGCATTTAAGCCACTTTTAACATCGGTATAAATCCGGTCGCCGATTACAGCCGTTTCTTTTGGGGCGACACCCACCTTTTCCATAGCAAGCATTGGCATAAGCGGTTCTGGCTTGCCTATAAAAATCGGTCTTTTGCCTGTAGCGTTAAAAATCATATCACAAACACTTCCGCAATCAGGTACACTTCCCCACTCGGTAGGACACACATAATCGGGATTAGTGGCGATATAAGGAATATCACGTGTTGTGAGCATAAAAGATACATCCCATAGCTTTTTATAATTAAGTTCGGTATCATAGCCCATTACTATACAATCAACTTCATCTATGTTTTCTGTCACAACAAAACCATTTTCACTAAGCTCTTGCTTTAACGACTTTGTACCGCAAACATAAAGTCTTGCATTTTTATGATGCTTTTCAAGGTAATAAGCCGTTGCTTGAGAAGAAGTTATAAAATCTTCTTTCACCGCTTCTATACCCATTTTTTTAAGTTTTTCAATATATGCCGAAACACTTTTTGAAGAGTTATTTGTCATAAACATATAACGCTTGCCATTTAATTTGATTTTTTCTAATAACTCAAGAGTAAAATCAAAAAGCCTATCGCCGAGATAGAGCGTTCCGTCCATATCAAATAAAAAAAGTTTTATGTTTTTCATACGCTTTTTTCCAAACCGGTTTTAATTTTCCCAAGGGAATTTGTACTGTGTAAGCCCTAACTCGTCACGAATTTCTGTGATTTCTTTTTGTACCGATTCATTTATGGGCACACCGCTCTCACGCGCAATACCAATTTCATATTCCTTTTCACCGGCGGTATAAATACGCTCGGCACCGGGGGCTTTTTTAGAAGAACGCATACTACGGCAGATATCCCCTGCTTTTTTACGGGCAATATCTTCACCCATAAAATGCTCAGTATCAATAGCAATAAACCAGTGACCTAACCCATAAGGACGGATATTTCCGTTTTCATCCTTACCGTCAAGCGCCTTACCGTAAGCACCGTCTTGCAAAATAGACGAGAAAAACTCAACCGCCAAAGCAAATCCATAACCCTTGTAACCACCAAGAGCCTCACCAATTCCTCCCAATGTTGTAAGAGCCGCTGTACCTCCACGGATTTTTTTGAGTGCTACACCCGCATCACCCTCGACAGCGTTACCGTCAGTATCAATAATAGTACCAGGGTGAACATCTTCCCCTATTCGTTCGTAATATTCAACCTTACCATTCTGGGTAATAGAAGTAGCACAGTCAAAATTAAAATCAAAGGCTTCGTCAGTAGGAACGCCGATTGTAAATGGGTTAGTACCGAACATACCCTCAACACCGTGAGTGGGCGCCACTGAAGGACGGGCGTTGGTTCCCGTCATACCGATACAGCCCGCTTTTGTAGCCATTGTGCTGTAATAACCTGCTATACCATAGTGGCAAGAGTTGCGAACAACAACCATACCCATACCGTAGGTTTTAGCCTTTTCAATAGCCATACTCATAGCCTTGTGACCTATAACCTGTCCCATACCGTCGTGACCATCAATAACTGCGGTAGTG
>JAFYLF010000065.1 GCA_017537195.1 Clostridia bacterium | reverse complement strand
GCGATGGGAGGATTTAATTTCACTTTTTGCATAAGCAAAATATTTCATCAAAGACGTAAGTCTTTGATTTCACCGTGAGCAAAAGCGAACGATTTCTCTAAAATCTCTGTCAAATCGTTTTACACCTTGTTTAAGTTATAACTTTATGCTATTATTTAATCAAAGGCGGTGGTCTAATGAAAACGAAGTTTTTATTGTTTCTATATTCATTTTTAATTATATTTTTAGGCATGACATTGACAAATATATTTAGCTGCTTTATTTACGGGCTTCAAGATGGCGATGTTACTTCGAGAATTATAGAATTACCGTATCTATTGTATGCGGTTTTTTCATTGATAATATCCGCCGTACTTTTTTGTTTGATATTCAGAAAAAAATAAATTACATAAACTACAAAACATAACATTAAAAAATGTGAGGAACAAGAATTTGGATATAATACAAACGTTTTACGACAATTTGGCTGCACACTATGACAAGCTGTTTCTTGACTGGCAAGCTACCACATACGAGCAGGCGGACATTTTGAGCAAAATTTTCAAAGAATACGGATTTAATAATACCGCAAATCTTCTTGACTGCGCCTGCGGAATAGGAACTCAGGCGATAGGCCTCGCTCGTCTTGGGTATAACGTTGCTGCTTCCGACATAAGTGACAACTAAATTGCAGAGGCGAAAATAAGAGCGGCTGATGCCAATGTCAAGATCCAATTTGCAAAGGCGGATTTTCGCAAGCTGTCAAACGCATTCGAGGGGAAATTTGATATTATTATCGCCATGGACAATGCTCTGCCACACATGCTTTCGCACGACGATTTAGAAAAAGCGATAAATAGCATTTCGGGTCAGATTGAAGAAAACGGAATTTTTGTAGGAAGTATTCGCGATTATGATACACTACTCAAAGATAAGCCGCCTTATTCCCCGCCCTACATTCACAAAACAGATAAGGGACAGCGAGTTTGCTTTCAGACTTGGGATTGGAAAAATGAAAACTACAAGCTCACTCAGTATATTATAGAGGACGGCGAAAGCCTTAAGACAAGTAAATTTGAATGCGAATACAGAGCAGTTTCAAGAGACGAAATTGCAAGCCTTTTTCTCGGATGCGGCTGCAAAGACCTGATTTGGAAATTCCCCGAGGAAACAGGATTTTATCAGCCGATTATAATTGCAAGAAAATAAGATTTAGGTATATATAATATGAAGAAAATTATAATAATCGGGTGCCCCGGAAGCGGAAAAAGCACGTTTTCAAGAGAGTTACATAGATTAACGGGAATTGACCTATTTCATTTAGATATGATGTATTGGAATAGTGACAAGACAACCGTCGAAAAGGAAGTTTTCCTTGAAAGGCTAAATCGAGCACTCAAAAAAGACGAATGGATAATCGACGGAAACTATGCTTCGACGATGGAACTACGACTTAAAGAATGCGACACCGTTATTTTTTTAGACTACCCCTTGGAACTTTGCCTTGAAGGAATAAGGCAAAGGCAAGGGAAGGTTAGAAGCGATATGCCTTGGGTTGAAACCGAGGAGGACAGCGAATTTATTGAGTTCATTAAACGCTTTAATGCGGAAAACAGACCTCAAATAATAAAATTGCTGCGCAAATACTCTGGTAAAAACGTTTTTGTGTTTACAGACAGAGCTCAGGCAAGCGATTTTTTAGACACGCTCGAGGGGTAAAATTATGATATTTTATGGAATATCCCGAGACTTCTCATTAAAAGACGAGGAGCAATACGAAACAATCGGACAGTTTTGGGACGAGATGGCGGAAATCTATGGTCTTGAAAACCTCAGGGGGCTCGGTTATAACTGGGGCGGCGGCAAAATTTCCTACGCCATCGGTTTAAAGGACGCTCTAATTAAAGATTATAACGTGAGCATAGTTCTGCCCGACGAAAATTGGGCGGTTGCCAAAGGCAAAACCGATGATTTAAAGCAAATTTACGATGAAATATACAAAAGCGGTCCCCTAATGTTTGAAATCGAAACATTTTCCGAAAACGGAAACTGCGAAATTCAATATTATAGGAAGTAAGTATTATTGTATAGGCGGTG
>JAFYLF010000064.1 GCA_017537195.1 Clostridia bacterium | reverse complement strand
TTTCCGCCGCCGCCACCGACACCTACAACCTTAATTTTTACAACATTTGCTAATTCTTCTGCGATTTCAAATGGCATTTTAAATTTCCTCCGTCTTTATGTAAATTAGAAATAGTACGCAATTATTCAATCATACATATAGATAATAACATACCTTTTTTTAAATTTCAATACTTTTATTACAATTTTGTTACTTTTTTTATTTTATGTCAGTTTGCACAAAAGTACCTTGTGTATTTTGACTATTCCACATAGATAAATTTATCTTTCCGGTATCATTTTGGTCGATTTCTTTTATCATTGAATCAAGATGCTTTATTTTCTGCTCTAAATCGACCTGCGTACCGAAATTGACAATAAATCTACCTTCAATTTTTGCTTTAAGATTAACAGAATCGGTTATATCTACATTGTCAACGTCGATATCATATTTACTTAAAAGTTCGATTAGATTTTGAACTTCGCTGTGTGAATTATCGTTTTCGAATTGAATTGCATTACCAACCTTGCATTTGACTTTATCGGTAACTATAAGTATCACATTTTGAGGCTTTTCAGTATAAGAATTAAGCGTCCAACCATCTTTACTGACAGTATAATACTTATCTCCCACAATATAACAAGCATATTCTTTTGCATCAGTAACCTTTAAATTTAGGGTATCAGGTAAAGAACGCTCGAACTCAACCGTTTCTATAAAAGGTAATCTTTTTTTCAATAAATCAAGTGCTTCTTTTTTGGAAACTGTAAAAAGGTTATCCCCTGTTTCAATTCCGCACGAAGCGATAATCTCCGCCTGGGTATAAATCTTACTTCCCTTTGCCGTAATTTTATTTATTGGAAATAAGACTGTAAGCGAAAGAATTACCCCCACAAAAAGCAAAAGCAAAATAAAAAGTGTGAAGAAAACCTTTAATCTGCGTTTTTTTAATTTTCTTTGCCGTTCCTGTCTTTTTGCCAAGAACTCGTCATTTTGGTAGTTTTGCTTCAAAGTATCATTCCTTAATAAGTTTAATATCCGCGCCAACCGATTGCAAATTTGAAACTATATCGTCATATCCGCGAAGAATATGTGAAATTTCGGTAATATTCGTTTCCCCATCAGCCGCAAGTGCTGCGGTAACCAGTGCCGCACCGCCGCGAAGATCGGTACATTTACAAGAAGCACCCGAAAGCGAAGGAACTCCTTCAATAATCGCTATTTTTCCCTCAACCTTAATTTTAGTACCCAAGCGGTTGAGTTCATCTACATAACGAAAACGGTTTTCGAAAATGTTTTCCACAAAAACACAGGTGCCGTCAGCCTTGGAAAGCATAGCGATTATAAGCGGACCCGCATCGGTTGGAAAACCTGGATAAACAAGACTTCTAATAGTGGGTACTCGGCAAAGTATTTTGGGTCCAGTAATAGTTAAAGACTTACCCGAAACCGCAATATTCGAACCGCTTTCTCTGAAAAGCGAAAGAATTGATACCATATGTGAAGGCATAATGTTATCAAGTGTTATTTTACTGCCCGTAAGCGCCGCACAAGATAAATAAGTTGCAGCAACAATGCGGTCAGGTATTATTGTATGACAAGTGCTGTAAAGTTTCCTTACACCGTTTATATATATAGTGTCAGAACCGCAACCGCAAATTCTGGCACCCGCCGAGTTTAGAAAATCACCCAAATCACTGATTTCAGGCTCACGCGCGGCATTATGTATAACGGTGGTTCCCTTTGCAGTTGCCGCCGCTAACATAATATTTTCGGTGGCGCCCACACTTGGAAAGTTTAAATGTATTTCACTGCCACAAAGCCCATTTGGCGCATCACAGTATAAATTTCCGTGTTCTTCGGTGATTTTAACACCCATTTTTTGTAATGCCGATAAATGTAAGTCAATAGGTCTTGGTCCCAGTTCACAACCGCCGGGACTACTAATGACAGCCTTGCCCATTCTACCGATTATAGCGCCGAGAAACATCACTGAAGAGCGCATTTCACGCATTAAACTGTCAGGTATGCTAAATGCATTAACGCACGAGGCGTCAACAATAACACTTTTATCTTGTCGTTTACAGTCGCAACCCAAAAATTCGAGAATTTTAAAAGAAATATCCACATCAGAAATATGTGGGCAATTATGTATAACACATTCTCCGTCACAGAGTAAAGTTCCTGCCAAAACGGGCAAAACGCTGTTTTTAGCGCCTTGCACTGTAATTTTACCCGAAAGCTTTTTATTGCCTTTAATTACTATCTCAGCCATAAAGCACCCCGCATAAGAATTAAATCACAATTCATACTATGCGGAAATGCATTTTTTGTCACGCCGAGGTATATAACTGCATTATTATCTCATAAATTCGTTCATTTGCATCGATAATTGCATTTTTAACTGCCGCTTCGCTCATTTTCTTAAGTTTCGGTTTATTTTCTATGAGAAGCTCAACTGTATTTATAAGTTTTTCACCGGTAAGGTCTTTTTCTTCAATAAGTTCAGCCGATCCGTCTTTTTTAAGGGTTAAAGCATTGTGATACTGATGGTTTTCAGCCACATAGGGTGACGGTATCAGCACTGATGGTTTACCGCAAGCCTGTAATTCGCCAAGGGTTATCGCCCCTGCTCTGCAAATTACAAGGTCTGCCGCCGCCATACAAACATCCATATCATTTATATATTCGCGCAATTTTATGTTATCGGAAAGCTCTATATCTTTTAAGCTTTCGAGCATTGCATTATAACCCGTTTTTCCTGTGGCGTGTATATGATAGAATTTATCGGTGCCGTTATGCCACTTAATAAGTTCGCTGACGGCTTCATTAAGGCGTCTTGCACCCAATGAACCGCCAAAGGATAAAATAAGCGGTTTATCGCCTAAATTTAGCTTTTTGCGAGCGGTTTCACGGTCAACCGATAAAAGTTCTTGTCTTATTGGGTTGCCCGTAATAATAGGTTTTTTATTGAGTTTTAAATATTTTTGTGCTTCGGGCATTGCAAGCATTACTCTGTCTGCCTTTGGCGCTAACATTTTTGTTGTAACACCCGGGAAAGCATTTTGCTCGTGAATTGCAGTTTTAATGCCGAGCTGCTGTGCGGCGCGTAGCACAGGGCCGCTAACATAACCGCCTGTACCCACTACCACATCAGGTTTAATCTGCTTTAAGATTTTTTTAGCGCTCATAATAGAAGTTGTCGCCAATTTCA
Source organism: Clostridia bacterium (assembly GCA_017537195.1). Taxonomy (GTDB): domain Bacteria; phylum Bacillota; class Clostridia; order Oscillospirales; family Acutalibacteraceae; genus UBA737. The sequence goes on along the minus strand of JAFYLF010000064.1, from coordinate 9,899 downwards.
CAGCAGAAATATTATGAACTATTGCCTTTAGTGACAGGCTTCTTCTAAAACCTGCAACCTTTATTGTATGAAAGTCGTATCCCTTTTCGGGCACTAATTTTGCCTCAAGTTTTTCGGCTGTACCTATATAAGAAATCTCTGCATCGGGGTGATGCGATTTTATATAATCAGCAACTGCTAAAGCAGGATTTATATGCCCTGCTGTACCGCCGCCTGCAAACAGTATTTTCATATTAACACCCTCTATGTTTTTTCAACATTTGCACTTCGGGATACCGACAGCACCACACCCATTTCGGCAAGCAAAATGAGAAGCGAGGTTCCGCCGTAGCTGAAGAACGGAAGACTGATACCGGTATTAGGGATTGTATTGGTAACAACCCATATATTAAGCATTGCCTGAAGTCCTACCTGGAAGGTAAGGCCTATTGACAAAAGTGCACCGAACTTATCGGGAGAACGCATTGCAATAAGAAAGCCACGCCATACTAAAAGGCAAAATAGAACAATTATAACTATTGCGCCGATAAGCCCTAATTCTTCGCAAACGATTGAAAAAATAAAATCGTTGTGAGGCTCAGGCACCCAAAGATATTTTTGCCTTGATTGGCCAATGCCTCTACCTAAAATTCCTCCCGAACCAATCGCTAAAAGCGACTGAATGGTTTGGAAACCCGCACCACTTGGGTCAAGCCAAGGGTCTAACCAATATTTAATACGGTCGGACGCATAGCCTATAGCCCCCGTAACAACGAGAAGTATAACACCGCCGACACCAAGACCAACTCCGCCGAAAATATATCGTTTGGGAAGTCCGCCCACAATAAGCAAAACTATGCCAAGACAAAATACAAGAATGGTTGCCGAAAGGTGCGGTTCTAAAACTATAAGACCGCAAGTAATACCTAAAATGGCTACTAAAACCGCTATGAACTTAAATTCACGCATCTTCTTTTGATTACTAGCGATAAGTGAAGCAAAAAGCAAAACTATTGCAAATTTTGCAAGCTCGGACGGTTGGAATGTAATAGGACCTATTGCTATCCAACGCTTTACATCCATACCGCTTACCATTGGCGGTAAAACCAAAAGTATGCCAAGCATTGCTATTACGCCAAAGAAAATAAGCCAAGCAAACTTTTTAAGGTGGTGATAATCAATTTTCGAAACCACAAGCATTATAATAACACCTGCAACCGCAAAAAGCGCTTGTCGGGATATGAATTTATAACTGTTACCGTAATATTCATAGGAATACGCATAACTTGCAGAAAAAAGCATAACTAAACCAATTGTCATTAAAATTAAAACAAACGACAAAAAGGTTATATCAAGTTTTCCGCGCGTTAAAGCGCCTTTTTTACGCTTAACTGCTTTTGCCATGCGTTCTCCTCCAAAATTTATAAATTAAAAACTATTGGTAAAAGTGCTATGAAGCAACCAACAAAGGTCACAAAAGAAAAGACAAAGACAATCTTATTCTCTGACCATCCGCACATTTCAAAATGATGATGCAAAGGCGCCATTTTGAAGATGCGTTTTTTAGTTTTCTTGTAATATGCAACCTGAATAATATCAGAAAGTGCTTCAAGTAAATATATTATTCCCGCAAAGATAAGCAATACAGGTCTTCCTATACCAAAAGATATTGCAACCACAAGTCCGCCAAGGAACATTGAGCCAGTATCCCCCATAAATACTTTTGCGGGATGAGCATTCCAACAAATAAAACCAACACAAGCGCCTGCCAATGCTGCGCAAATCACATTGTTTGAAGTAAGTGTCAAAAAGCCTGAAGCCAACATAAAACCGCAAGCCACAACAAGTGTAACACTCGAAGCCAGTCCATCAATACCATCGGTAAGATTTACTGCATTTGTAAAACCGTAAATAAAGCATAAAGCAATCGGCCAGAACAAAAGCCCGAAACCTCGTGTTATATCAATATCGCCAATAAATGGAATTGTTGTGGTTTTCATACCTGCAATACTTAAAGAAACAAGATAAAATGCCGAAACCAACAACTGTAAAAAGGTTTTTTGGCGTGCTGTAAGCCCTAAATTACGCTTTTTTACCACCTTGATATAATCGTCAACAAAACCTATTGCCGACATACAAACCGCCATCACAACACCCGAAACAGTTACTGTGAATTTATATGAATCGTTTATTTCGCCAAAAAATCTATTCTTGGTAATAAGAGAATAAATAACTGCAATTACCAATGAAACGATAACACCCAACACAATCATAATACCGCCCATTGTGGGTGTACCCTGCTTTGATTTATGCCAATTTGGGCCGTCTTCTAAAATTGTCTGCCCGAATTTGAGTTTTCTAAGATACGGAATTACAATATAACCCGAAAACAAAGTAACCGCAAATCCGACAAGTGCAGTTATCACAACGGTTAAGTCTTTCATTTTACTACCTTCTTTTATTTTAATTCGGCAAGAGCATCTTTAATAATTACACGCTCATCAAAGGGAAACTTTTCTTTACCAATTATCTGATAATCTTCGTGTCCCTTACCCGCTAATACTATTATATCATCCTTTTGCCCAATTGAAAGAGCAAATTTTATAGCCTCACGTCTATCTTCAATAACTTTGCCGCAAAACAGGCTTGAAGGTATGCCTTTCATAATATCTTCGATAATCTCGGTTGGGTTTTCAGTTCGAGGATTATCGCTTGTAACTATTACATAATCAGCATAAATAGAAGCTATCTCACCCATCAAAGAGCGTTTGCTCTTATCACGGTCACCGCCACAGCCAAATAGCACAATAAGGCGGTTTTTAGCGCATTCCTTAAAGGTTTTAAGAATGTTTTTAAGACCGTCTGGGGTGTGAGCATAGTCAATTATTACTGTGAAATCCTTTGTGTTTGGCACTACCTCTGCTCTACCCTTTACACCGCCGAAATCTGCCAATGCGCTTGTGATATCTTCAAGCGAAATGCCGATTTCAAGCGCACAGGCAATAGCGCAAAGCGAATTATATACAGTGAAATTACCGCCTGTATTCACACTTATATGTGTAAGATTTTCGGTTAAAAGTTTATAATTTATCTGATTTGGCAAACAGTTAATAGCCTTTGCGGTGTAATCTGCCATATTTTGCGCAGAATATGTTACCGCTTTACATTTTATATCTTCGAGCAAACGCTCGCCGTATTTATCGTCCGAATTGATTACCGCAGTCTTACACATTGAAAAGAGTTTTTTCTTTGCAAGGAAGTATTCTTCAATAGTTCCGTGGAAATCAAGATGGTCTTGAGTGAGATTTGTAAACATTGCTACATCAAATGTAAGTCCATACACATTTTCAAAAATAAGCGAATGTGAGGAAACCTCCATTACTACATACTCACAATTTTCCTGCTTCATTTCAAAGAAAAGCTCGTTAAGGTAATATGCATTAGGGGTTGTATTTATTGCTGGTCTTACCTTTTCACCAATCATATACTGATTAGTGCCGATAACCCCCACTTTTTTACCCGCTTTTTCGAGTATAGCTTTGAGCATATAGGTAACTGAAGTTTTGCCATTCGTACCGGTGACACCCAAAAACTTCAAGTCTTTTGCAGGGTTGCCAAACCAATTAGCGCACATTGTAGCAAAGGCTTGGGGCGGGTTATCAACCAAAACAGTATTTTCAAAGCCTATATCGTTCTTCGTAACAATAGCACTTGCGCCTTTTTCCACTGCATCACGGTCAAATTCGGGCGCACCTACAGTGTTAACAAACACAAAATCTTTCTCGACCTTGCGCGAATCGTTTGTAATTCCTTTAATTTCCAAATCTTTAAAGTTGTTTTCACATCCAAGTAATTGTGCTAATTTCATTATTTGCCTCCGAAAAGTTATCCATCAACCGATGTTTCGTCTCTAAAATATACTGTAACAACAGTTCCTGCCTCTACTTGCGAACCCGCACTTTTGCTTTGGTTGTATGCCTTAAGTCCGCTTGTAGTAAGGTTGCCCGAAAATTCAATATTCACTCCCGCATCTGCTGCCGCCTTGTTAGCCTCGGTAGCGGTAAGACCTATGAAGTTTGGCACTGTTGCGGTTTTATCAGCAGTATCGTCAGTATAAAGAATTACTGTACCGCCGTTTACAACATGGCTTCCGCCTTCGGGTAATTGGCGGATAACCTTTTCACCAGTGCCCACAACCTTATATTCCAATTTTTTAGCGGTAACCTTACCACGTGCTTCTTCAACAGTTGCGCCCACAGTATCGGGCACTTCTATTGAAAGTTTTTGAATTTCTTCATCCGAATAACTCGGCTCGTATCCGAGATATGGCAATACATCAGCCATGATTTTTGAATTTACCGGAGCGGAAATTACACCGCCGTAGTAATTGCTACCCTTTGGTTCGTCAAGCATAACAAATACTGCAATTTCAGGCTTATCAATTGGTGCTATAGTCACACAAGAACCGATATAAAGATACTTATCACCCGTTGCCTGAATTTTGGAAACCTTTTGCGATGTACCTGTTTTAGCGCCGATATCGTATCCCGAAACCAACGAGTTTTTAGCACCGTTTTCGGATACAAAGTTCATAAGACTGCGCATTTTTGCAGAAGTTGTTTCAGAAATAACCTGCCTTTTATAGCTTGTTGATACGGTTTCTATAACCTTGTTATTTTGGTCAAGCTTTTTTTCTAGCAAGTGCGGTTTTACAAGATAACCGCCGTTAACTGCTGCGGATACTGCTGCAAGCAGTTGCACAGGGGTTACGTTAAAGGTTTGACCGAATGAAGAAGATGCCAATTCAACAGGTCCCATATTTTCTTGTAAATGGTATGTTGAACGTGATTCACCAGGTAAATCAATACCTGTTTTTTCAGAAAAACCAAAGGCTTTAAAGTATTTCGAGAAGGTGGATACACCCACCAACTGACCAATTGTAATAAATGCGGGGTTGCAGGAATTGGAAATTGCCATCCTTAAATCCTGTGTACCATGTCCGCCATGCTTCCAACAGCCATAGCCCTGACCCGCAACAGTGGTTCTTCCGTTACAGAAAAAACTATTCTTTTCATTTATAAGGTTTTCTTCAATAGCAATAGAAGCGGTTACAACCTTAAATACCGAACCCGGTTCATAGCTATCCGACACCGCTTTGTTACGCCATTGGCGGTTCAAAAGCTCGGATTTTAATTCCTTTTTCTTTTCTTCATCAGTTTCGGCATCTACTTTTTGTTGGTCGGCGGTAGAAAGAGTAAACGCATCGTTGGGGTTGAAATCACCCTTAACCGCCATTGCAAGAATAGCACCCGTGTTTACATTCATAACAACCGCCGCACCGCGTTCCGCAATTTGATTTTGTTCAATAGCGGTTTCAAGATATTTTTCGGCAGTATATTGAATATATGAATCAAGTGTCAAAACAAGCGATGTGCCCTTTGTCGCCTCTTCTACCTTTTCATAGGTAAAGCGCATATCGGTTCCCGCCGCATTTTTAGCGGCAACAACACGCCCTGCAACGCCTGTAAGCTCATTATCATAATAGCTTTCAATACCCGCAAGACCTTGCTCGTCAGCGCCTACAAACCCTAACACCACCGAAGCTAAGGAATCATTCGGATAATAGCGCTTTGTAGTTTCATCGAGACCTATGTATTTTGTAATTTCAAGGTCTTTATTAGCCGAAATAAATTCGCGTATCTTATCGGCAGTTTGTTTGTCGATTTTCTTTTTAACAATAACATAATAAGAATTTTTATCTGTGTTGGCATAAACAGTATCATAATCTACCTCCAAAATTTCCGAAAGACCTTTTGCGATAACGGTTCTCACCTTTTCACGCTCGGTATCGTCTTTAATTTTTTTAATTCCGTTTGGTGTGATATATACTGTCCAAGCGGTTGAGCTTGTTGCCAAAACCTGCATATTGCGGTCATAAATATCGCCTCTCGGGGCTGATACCAAACTGTCATACAACTGTTGTTCCGAAGCCTTGCTCTGATATTTTTCGCCGTTTAAAATCATAATATTAACAAGACTGCCACCCGATACCAAGGAAAGACAAAGTATCATAATTACCATTATCACAAAAATTCTAGTAAGCATCATTTTTCCTGGTTTATGCACTTTTTTATCTCTCCTTCCGATAAAATTTGTCTCTTTTTTATGCCCGAATACGAGAGCCAACTATTTTGACTCTCGTACCCTAAATATTATATTATTTTTATCCTTTGATTTATTACTATTCGCCAAGAATTACACCTTGTGAATCTTTGGCGATATTTTTGTTGTTAACCCTTATATACTTAACATCATCCTTGCTCGGCTTTTTCATACCAAGCTCTACTGCCTTTGTTTCAAGATTAAGGTAAGAAATTCTTCTTTGAAACTCAACCTCTAAAGCGGTTTTTTCACTGTCGAGCTCTGCCACTGCGGCTTTAACATCATTAATTTCAGAATTAACCTCGTTTATTTTTATGCGAAGCGCAATATTTCCGCAAAGCGCCGCTAGAACGAATATCACACACATTATCGCAGTAACTGTCGGCGAAAGAGCACGTGTTGCTGCCCGTCTTCTTTGCTGTGCCTTTTTAGAAGGCTTGGGCATAACAACAATATTATCACGGATATTCTGTTTTTTCTCTTTAGGCATAAACATTTCAAAATCGTATGCCAGGCTATCGTTGTAATACTTTAAATTATCCACTTGCCTTCTCCTTTAAATTCTAATTCTTTACTATAACCCTTAATTTTGCACTTCTGCTACGGGGGTTTTGGTCGAGCTCTTGCGAACTCGGTTCAATAGGTTTTCGGGTTTGCAAATGTCCTTTAGGTGTTTTTCCGCATACACAAACGGGAAAATCTGGCGGACAGGTGCAGCCCGTACAAAATTCTTTAAAGCGTTGCTTTACCATTCTATCCTCTAACGAATGGAAGGTTATTATTGATAAAACACCGTCTTTATTTAATAAATCGAACGCTTTATCAAGCGTTTCGTTTAATCGGTCAAGCTCACCGTTTACCGCAATTCGTATCGCCTGAAAGCACTTTCTTGCGGGATGGCCGTCACGCCGAGCCGCCGCAGGATATGCATTTGCTATAATCTCTGCTAATTGCGAGGTGGTTGTGATTCTCTCGTTTTGGCGCTCTTTAACAATTTTCGAAGCGATTTTATAAGAAAACTTTTCTTCACCAAAACGGAAAAATATATCCGCAAGTTCGTTTTCGGTGAAATCGTTAACAATGTCTTCAGCCGAAATTCCGCTTTGCGACATTCTCATATCAAGCCTTGCGTCCTTGTGATAGGAAAATCCCCTTTCGGCTGTATCGAGCTGATAGGAAGAAACGCCAAGGTCTAAAAGAATTCCATCAACCTTTTCTATTCCAAGGCTTTTTAGCACTTCGGTCATAAGACTGAAATTACTTTGTATAATCTGTGCGGGTAAGCCTTTAAGTCTTTCGGTTGCAACCTTAACGGCATCGGGGTCTTGGTCAAGGCAAATAAGTTGTCCATTTTCGAGTCGCTTTGCAATCTCAAACGAATGACCCGCTCCGCCGACTGTTCCGTCAACATATATACCGTCGGGTTTAATATTTAATGAATCTATGGTTTCTTTTAGTAAAACCGAAATATGATTAAATTCCATAACTAAAATTCAAGCTCTGCCATAATATCGGCAATAGATTCGGGTGTGATACTTTCGTTTTCTTCACTCCAAAGAGCTGTATTCCAGATTTCTACCTTATTATTAACACCAAGGATATCCGCCTTGTCTTCTAAACGAGCATACTCACGAAGCGTGGATGGTACAAGTATTCTTCCCTGCGCATCAAATTCAACATTAAAAGCGTTAGCAAACAAGAAACGCTTTACAACGCTTGATTTAGTGTTAGGAAGACTATCAATTTTCTCTACAAACTTTTCCCATTCGGGCATTGAGTAAACACAAAGACAACGCTTACCCGAAATATCTTGAGAAATGATAAACTCTTCACCAAGCTCTTCACGGAATTTAGACGGGATGAAAACCCTGCCCTTTTTATCGATATTATGTTGGAAATTACCTAAAAACAAGATTTTCACCTCTTTTTACACCACTTTAGTGCACTTTAATGAATTTCAACTCCACTTTGCACCACATAATTGTATTATAATGGGACAATCTTAAAAAATCAAGATTTTTTTTAAAAAAATTATTACAATCTTGAAATTTTTTATTAAAAACAACTAAAACGACCAAAAAGACAAAAAAAAATAGCCCGATTTGGAAACTCCAAATCGGGCATAATTATTTGAATTGTCTTCTATATATCTTTATTTTCTTATACTTTTTAACTTTATTTGTTTTTCGATGTTCATAGGCTAATCTTTTATAATCCCCTATCAAGCCTTCCTCGAAAAAATTTTCTTGTAAAGTAAGCTTTTTGATATTCTCCTCAAATAGTTTACCTCTTTCTTCTAATTCTTCCACAAAACTCTTACTCATGATATCACCTAAAATAAAAAAGTGCGTAACCGAAGCCACGCACCGAAAAACACGGGTTTCAGTTAAGCAACCACGCAAAACCATTCGCAACCACAAAGAGAAGACGAAAAACCCGTATTTTATCCAAATACAGTCTTTCTCTTTGCTAATTGCATTATTCAGTTTTGCGTGGTTGCTTTTAGTTTACCATTATATGAAATAAAAATCAAGGTTTAATTATCTTTTATCTAAAACAAAAACTCCCCGAAGGGAGTTTTTTATTCAAGTTCAAACGCGCCTGTGTAGAGGCTATAATATTTTCCTTTTTGAGCGATAAGCTCTTGGTGGCTTCCACGCTCAATAATTTCGCCCGAATCTAGCACCATTATAACATCGGAATTTTTAACAGTTGACAGTCTATGCGCAATAACAAAAACTGTTCTGCCTTTCATAAGGCTGTCCATACCCTTTTGAACAATCGCTTCGGTACGGGTGTCAATACTCGAAGTCGCTTCGTCAAGTATCATAACAGGAGGGTCGGCAACTGCCGCACGAGCAATTGCTATTAACTGGCGCTGACCTTGAGAAAGGTTTGAGCCGTTATTTGAAAGCTCGGTATCATAGCCTTTTGGCAAACGGGTGATAAAATCATCCGCTCCCGAAAGCTTGGCGGCTTTAATACAGTCTTCATCACTCGCTTCAAGTCTGCCGTAACGGATATTTTCCATTACAGTGCCTGTAAACAGGTTGGTTTCCTGCAAAACAATACCTAAAGAACGGCGTAAATCCGACTTTTTGATTTTATTGATATTTATGCCGTCATAACGGATTTTACCGTCGGCAATATCGTAAAAACGATTGATAAGGTTTGTAATAGTGGTCTTACCCGCACCTGTAGCGCCAACAAAAGCCACCTTTTGACCCGGCTTTGCATAAACGCTGACATTTTTAAGAACCGGTTTATTCTCAACATACGAGAAGTCAACCTCGGTAAGTGTTACATCCCCCTCTAACTTGGTGTAAGTGAGGGTTCCGTCACTGTGGGGATGCTTCCAAGCCCAAATACCTGTACGCTCGTTTGTCTCGGTGATGTTACCGTCAGCATCGATTTTAGCATTTACAAGAGTAACATAACCATCGTCAACTTCGGGCTCGGTATCCATAAGTTTGAAGACACGCTCAGCGCCTGCAAGCCCCATTACAACCGAGTTGATTTGCTGTGAAACCTGATTTACATTTCCTGTAAACTGTTTCGTCATATTAAGGAAAGGTATTACAATGCTTATTGAAAGCGGTAAACCTGAAAGGCTAAAATTCGGCACCTTTGCCAAAAGCAAAAGACCGCCTACTGTTGCAATAATCACATAAAGAATATTACCTATATTCATATTAATAGGTCCCAAGATATTTGCATAACTGTGGGCACGTCTTGCATCTTCATAAAGTGCATTGTTT
>JAFYLF010000063.1 GCA_017537195.1 Clostridia bacterium | reverse complement strand
GGCGACCAAATGATTCTTGACGGTCCTCACAGAAAGGGTGACCTTCGCCGTGCACGCGCTGGCGCTGCTAATATTGTTCCTAACAGCACAGGTGCTGCTAAGGCTATCGGTCTTGTAATTCCTGAACTCAACGGCAAGCTCATCGGTTCTGCTCAGCGTGTTCCTGTTCCGACCGGTTCTACAACTATTCTTACCGCTGTTGTTAAGGGTGCTGACGTAACTAAAGAAGGCATTAATGCTGCTATGAAGGCTGCCGCTTCTGATTCTTTCGGTTACAATGAAGATCAAATCGTTTCTTCTGATGTTATCGGCATGCGTTACGGCTCACTTTTCGATGCTACTCAAACAATGGTATCTAAGGTTGCTGACGACCTTTATGAAGTACAGGTTGTTTCTTGGTATGACAACGAAAACAGCTACACAAGCCAGATGGTTCGTACAATTAAGTACTTTGCTGAAATCTAATTGTAGAATTCGTATTAAAATTCCCACTTTCGAGTGGGAATTTTTTTATTGTATTTAAACGTTAAATATGGTATTATAAATATATATGTGCTTTGGAGGTGGGTAAAATGCGAATATTGGCAATTGGTGATGTTTGTGGCTCTATCGGCTGTGAATATGTTCGCAAGATTTTACCTGCTTTAAAACGAGAAAAGCAGATAGATATGGTGATAATCAATGGCGAAAACTCGGCTGACGGAAACGGAATCACGCCCGATAGTGCTGATTACCTTTTAAATCTTGGCGCAGATGTGCTGACGGGCGGTAATCACTCTTTAAGACGGGTGGAAGTTTATGATTATCTCGATCAAAATGACTGTGTTTTGCGGCCGCATAATTTAGCTGAAGCACAAAACGGAAAAGGGTATTGTGTTGTAGACTTTGGCAAACTTCAGGTTGCGGTTATTAACCTTAGCGGAAAAATATATCTTGACCGACTTAACGCTTCTTGTGCTTTTGCTGCCGCAGACGAGCTTATTGAAAAGGCAAAAAGCGATGGCGCAAAGATTATTATGGTGGATTTTCATGCTGAAGCTACAAGTGAAAAACGGGCTTTGGGGCTTTATCTTGACGGTAAGGTTTCGGCATTTTTCGGGACACACACCCATGTTCAAACTGCTGACAGTCAAATTCTCGAAAAGGGCACTGGATATATTACCGACCTTGGAATGACAGGGCCTATCGATTCGGTTTTGGGCGTTAAAAAGGATATAATAATTAACAGACTTAAATCAAACGATATGTCAAAATTTGAACTTGCAAATGGCAAGTGTATGCTGAACGGTTGTATTTTTGATATTGATGAAAAAACAGGCAAAACAGAAAAAATTGAAAGAATTTATATATAGATTGGGATAAAAAATGAAAAAAATTATATCATTTGTTCTAAGCCTCATTTTTCTATTTACGCTTTGCGGTTGTAAGGATAATGGAAATACATCTTCAAGCGAGAGCGTATCACAAACACAAAAAGGTTATAAAGATTCGATGACGCTTTTATATTCGGCATCTGATACATTTAATCCGTACGATGCAAAGACTGAAATTAACCGTCAGCTTTGCAAACTTTTATACGAACCGCTTGTAAAATTGGATGATAACTTTAAACCCCATTACAGTGTAGCAAGCAGTGTTAGTATTGAAAAAGATGTTTGCACAGTAGTACTTCGCGATATTAAATTTTCCGACGGAAGCAAACTTACAGCTGACGATGTGGTGTATTCCTATAATCTTGCAAGGGCTTCCTATTCAAGCTATAATTACAAGCTTTATTCGGTGGAATCGGTTAATGCGGCGGATAGCAATACTGTTGTTTTTAAACTTAATAAGTTTGACCCTTATTTTGTAAATGTTTTGGATTTCCCCATAATAAAGGCGAACAGCGATAAAAATGAAGATTCTGACAGTGTTAAATTCCCACCTATAGGCGCAGGTAGATACAAGGTTGATACCGAAAACAGCGTACTTTTGCAAAATGAAAATTATAACGGCAAAAAGGGAAGTATAAAGAAAATAAATCTTATAAACGCACCCGATAATGAGTCAATTTCTCACTTTGTGGAAATTGGCGCGACTGATGTCTATTATAGCGATATTTCGGACGGTACAATTCTTCGTATGAGCGGTACAAAAACTAATATAAACCTTAATAATTTGGTGTATATTGGTATTAATCATAGAAACGGTAAGTTGGACTTCAATGAAGTGCGCCAAGCAATTTCAAGCGCACTTGACCGCAAGAAGATTTGTAAGGATGCCTTTTATGATAATGCGATTGCCGCAACCGGATTTTTCAACCCTGTTTGGCAAGAAACTAAATCGCTTCAAAACATACAAATAACCCCAAATTTACAAATAAGTGTTGAGAATTTAGAAAAAATAGGGTATAATGAATTAGATAAGGACGGTTGCCGTAGAAACGGCAATGGCGCTTTGAGGTTTTCGTTACTTGTGAATGAAGAAAATTCCGCACGGGTTAACACCGCAAAGCTTATTGAAAAACAGCTTAAGGATTGCGGTATAATCGTAACGGTTGTAAAGGTTTCTTATACCGAATATATGCGACGACTTGCAAATGGAGAATTTGATCTATATTTAGGAGAAGTTAAAATAACCGAAAATATGGATTTTTCAGAGCTTGTCACTTCGGGCGGTGCTTCGGCATACGGTATTAAAACCGTAACTGCTACAGAAGAAAACGAAGAACCAAAGAACGAAACCGAAAGTGAAGTTACAGTAACCGACGCCCTTTCGTGTGAAAGAGTAATTAAAGGTTTTTACAGCGGTGAAAATTCTATAAACGATGTAGCGATGACTTTGCAAAGTGATATGCCGGTAATACCTGTTTGCTACCGTTTGGGCGTTTTGTTTTGCAATGAAAATATCGAAAATGTTAAAAACTCTTCCTTGAGTGATATTTACTTTTCGATTGAATCATATAAAATTAAAAAAGATTGAGGAGTGTTTTTATGATAGCTTACGAAACAAGATTAGGTAAAATTAACTTAAGTGAAGCCTACCTTTCAAAGCTTATCGGAAATGAAGTTACTTCCTGCTTTGGCGTAGTGGGTATGGTGCCCAGCAACCCCAAGCAAAAGATATTTAATATATTATCAAAGGAAGAACAGGTTGATACCGGAATAAAGGTAATCGGCAATTCCAATGGTATTGAGGTTGAACTTCACATTGTAGTAACCTTTGGTATGAATATCAGTGCTATCGCACAAAGCATTACCGAAAAGGTTAAATATGTGGTTAAAGAAGCCACAGGAATTGAAGTTGAAAAGGTAACCGTTAAAGTTGACGGTATTAAAGAATAATTCCACTATACTGTCATTAAGGAGTGTAAGATTTTGATAAACGGCGATATTTTGCGTGATGCGTGGATTTCTGCGGCTAACAATATAAGCAATTACCGTAAGGCTGTTGACGACCTTAACATTTTCCCTGTGCCCGATGGCGATACAGGTACAAATATGTCTATGACACTTTCAAACGCAGCAAGAGAGCTTGAAAAACTATCGGGCGAGACTGCAGGTAAAGTGGCATCGGTTAACTCTTCGGCTTTACTTCGTGGCGCCAGAGGCAATTCGGGTGTTATTACATCCTTGCTTTTCAGAGGCTTTGCAAAGGGTATCGGTAGCGATGAATTTGTAACCCCCGAAAACATTACAAATGCTTTCGTTTACGGTGTTGAAGCGGCTTATAAGGCTGTTATGAAGCCCACTGAGGGTACGATTTTAACTGTAGCAAGAGTTGCTAGTGAATACGCTAAAAAAGCATTGGCTGACGGTAAGGACGAACTTGCGATTTTCGAATATGCTATTGAAGGCGCTAAAAAAGCGCTTGACGAAACCCCCGAATTACTTCCTGTTCTTAAAAAGGCGGGCGTTGTTGACGCGGGCGGACGTGGATTTGTAATTATACTTGAAGGTATGCTTTCGGTATTTAAAGATGGCATTATTATTAAGAATGAATCGGCTGGTGCCGCTATAGAAGAAGACGGTGACGAGGGTTTTAATGCCGCAGGTGAATTTGAAACCGAAATCACCTTTACTTACTGCACCGAATTTATCGTAAACCGCAATCCTGAAGTAACCAAGGAACCTAACGAGCTTCGTATGTTCCTTGAAACAATCGGAGACTGTGTTGTTGTGGTTGACGACGAAGAAATTATTAAGGTTCATGTTCATACCGACCACCCTGGTAATGCTATTGAAAATGGTCTTACCTTTGGTTCGCTTGTAAATCTCAAGATTGAAAATATGCGCGACCAACACGAAAAGGCAAAGCACGATGCTCAAAACACCAAGAAAAAACCTGCAAAGAGCGCCGATAGAACCGAAACCTTTACCCCAGTAGAACCCACAAAGCCTTTTGGTTTTGTATCAGTTTGCGCGGGTGACGGGCTTGCTGAACTTTTCCGTGATTTAGGTGTTGATACTATCGTTTCAGGCGGTCAGACTATGAACCCCAGTACCGATGATATCTTAAAGGCTATTGAAGCTACCCCTGCTGAAACTGTTTTCGTTTTGCCTAACAATAAAAATATTATTATGGCGGCTGAACAGGCTATTCCGATTAGCACCCGCAAGGTTATTGTTATCCACACAAGAACTATTCCGCAGGGTATTACCGCAATGCTTTCTTTCGACCCCGATAGTGACGATAATGCGAACGCTATCGAAATGCAAAAGGCGACAGAGAGAATTGCTACAGGTCAGATTACTTTTGCCGCTCGTGATGCTGATTTCGATGGCTTTAAAATTAAGCAAGGCGAGCTTATGGCACTTCTCGGCGGTAAGGTTACCTTTACCGATACTGACCTTGAGAAGAGTGTGCTAAAACTTTTAAAGAAAATGATTAAGCCTGATAGCGAGTTCGTAACCGTTATTTACGGTGAAGATGTAACCGAAGAACAAGCATCGGCTATTGAGGAACAAATTCAGGCTAAATTCGGCGATAAGACCGAAATCACCTTTATAAATGGCGGTCAGCCGATTTATTACTATATTCTCTCGGTAGAATAGGAGTGTTTTAAATGACAGCTAATACTGATATTCGCTTTTTAAAGGGTGTCGGTGAAAAGAGAGCTGAAGTTTTAAAATCAAAGGGCATCGATACAGTCGGTGCCCTTTTGCGCTTTTATCCGAGAAAATATCTCGATTGGACCAAGGTGACAACGGTTAGGAATGCACCTTTTTATGAAAATGTGTGTGTGAAAGCCCGAATTGTCACCCCTATTGAGACGGTTGAAACCCGTCGAGGAATCACAATTTATAAGTTTTTAGCCGAAGATACGAGCGGTCGCTTTGCGGTGAGTCTTTTTAATCAGGTTTATCTTGCAAAACGCCTTAATTTCGGTAGTGAATACCTTTTTTACGGTAAGTTTGACGGTAGTTTTGTTATGAAGCAAATGAACTCACCGCTTATAAAGGAAGTGGGCTTTTGCGGAATAGAGCCAATTTATCCCGAAAGCCGAAATATGAGTTCTAAAGCCATACAAAAGTTTGTGAAAACTGCGCTTGAAAGTGTGGATATGCCCGAAGTTCTGCCCGAGGATATTAGGTGCGAAAACGGGCTTTGTGATATTAAATATGCGCTTAATAATATTCATTTCCCAAAGACCAAAGAGTCTTTTGAAAGGGCTAAAAAAAGGCTTGTTTTTGAAGAACTGTTTTGTTTACAGGTGGCGCTTACTGTTATTAAACTTAAAACCCACCGCCAGAGCGGTTGTGTTATAGAAAATGATGTTTTGGAAGAGTTTTTAAATTGTATTCCCTTTACACTCACAAATGCTCAGATAAGGGTAGCAAAAGAGTGCATTGCGGATATGCAGTCAGGCAAACCAATGTCACGTCTTGTGCAAGGCGATGTTGGTAGTGGTAAAACTGTTGTGGCGGCGGCGTTATGCTTTACTTGCGCTAAAAATGGATATCAGTCGGCTTTAATGGCTCCAACCGAAATTCTTGCCGAACAGCATTATAAAACTTTTCTTAAAATCACTGAAAACACAGGTGTCAAGTGCGGTTTGCTTACGGGTTCTATGACTAAAAAGCAAAAAGACACTGTAAAAAACCAACTTCAAAACGGGGAAATTGATGTTATAATCGGCACCCATGCCCTCATAGTAAACGATGTTGAATTTAAAAATTTAGGGCTTGTTATAACTGATGAACAACACCGTTTTGGCGCGGCTCAACGTGGCAAACTTGAGAACAAGGGGCTAAACCCCCATAAACTCGTAATGTCGGCAACACCTATTCCGCAAACCCTTTCGTATATACTCTTTGGCGACCTTGATATAAGCGTTATTGACGAGTATCCAAAAGGAAGACAAAAGATTGATACTTATAGCGTAGATTCTTCTTATCGCACCCGAATTTATAATTATATGAAGAAATTCTTGAACGAGGGAAGACAAGGATATATTGTGTGTCCTTTGGTGAGTGAAAATGAAGAGCTTGATATAAAATCGGCTAAAGAATACTATGAAAATCTTGTAAAGGGTGAATTTTCAAAGTTTTCTTTGGGGCTTCTTCACGGTAAAATGTCGCCAAAAGAAAAGGATGCCGTTATGCGAAAGTTCGCAAATGGCGAGATACAGTTACTTATTGCGACAACTGTTATCGAAGTTGGTATTGATGTGCCGAATGCTGTGATTATGGTGATTGAAAATGCCGAAAGATTCGGCCTTTCACAGTTGCATCAGTTAAGAGGGCGTATCGGCAGAGGTGAATTTAAGTCCGATTGTATCTTGATTTCTGACAGTGAAAGCGAAGATACGAAAAAAAGACTTAATATAATTAAAAATAGTTCCAACGGCTTTGAAATTGCAGATTTAGATTTGGCGCTTCGTGGCCCCGGTGACTTTTTAGGCAACCGCCAGAGCGGTATTCCCCAAATGAAGATAGCTGACCTTTTTGCCGATAAGCAGGTGTTGTTGGAAGCCAAAAAACAAGCAGAACAGTTGCTTAAAAAAGACCCACAACTAAAACTTGCCGAAAACGCTGACTTAAGACAGGAAGTAATCGAGCTTTATAGGAAATTAAAGTAAAAAAGAGAACGGATTAGCATCGTGTTCTAAAGGAAAGTTTTTAATATCAATTAAAAGTTACGCAGGTTACTTCCGTCGCGCATATATAATTACTTGCACAAAAAAGAAAAACTATACACCAAATTACATTTTCTGTTATCATATTAAAATTCCTTGAAAAAACTCGTCTTTTTGCTAAAATTATGTCAAACAACCAACAGTTGAGCGGAAATCCCCTATTTAGTTGAGCAAATTTTGACTTTTTCAACTGCTGTTATCTTCACATTGCAAGCTCGAGCAAGTATAATTTAGCCATCAAAAGAAAGGAGTTTTGACTATGAATACAACTTTAGGAAAAAGAATTGCAACCCTCCGCCACGAAAAGGAATTGAAGCAGGATGAACTTGCTGAAAAGCTTGGAGTAAGTCCTCAAGCAGTAAGCAAATGGGAAAATGACCAAACTTGTCCCGACATTTCCCTGCTCCTTCTTCTTGCAAAAATTCTCGGCGTAAGCGTTGACGAGCTTCTCTCGGGCAAGAAGGCAGAAACCCCTGCTGTTAGAATATTGCCCGAAAATGAGAGAAAGGATATCAAGGACATGATGCTCCGCATCGTGGCAACAAGAGCAAAGGGCGATGTAGCACGAGTAAATCTTCCTCTTTCTATAATAGAGGTTGCAATTGATAGCGGACTTAATATGTCACAGGTTTCGGGAAACGAAGCGCTCAAAAACATAGACCTGAATAGGATTATGGATATGGTGAGACAGGGCACCATAGGAAACATTGTAGAGGTTGAAAGCGCTGACGGTGACACAGTTCAGATATTTGTGGAGTAAAATATGAAAATTACGATAAATACTCGTACTGTTTTTCTTTTTCCCACAGGACTTATCACCAATCGCTTCACAGCAGGAATTATCAGCAGAAATCTAAAAAAAGAAGGAGTAAGACTAACGAAAAAACAAACCTCGCTATTTATAAAAGAGATCATAAGATATAAAAAGAACCACGCCGATTGGAATCTTGTTGAGTTCGAAAGCAAAAACGGAGATATGGTAGAGGTAAAGATATAAAAATGCGTGTCGATAGCGAAAACTTTATCATATAGACTTCTATGTCCATAGAATCATTGCTTGTCAAGAAAAGAGGACGAAGAATTTAAATTCTTCGTCCTCTTCTTGTTTGTAAGCATGCTAATTATTTTGGATTTTAAAATTGTGCTTTAGAACACGAGGTTATTTTCCGTTCGCTTTTTGAATTTATTCACCTATGAAGTTTCTGTCAAAGGTTATGACACAACAAAATGTCGGGTTGATAAGTTTTGCGATTTCACATATTTTTTTATTCAGTTCTTTTTCGCTCAGTTTACAGCTCGAAGGTATCACAACATCAAAAATAAGGTTTGTTCTTGTATCACATTCGGGGGTCATACGAAAATCGTGAAGGGTGAGGTTTTCATCGATTATTTTAAGACCACGTGAAAGCTCGTTCTTGGTGTTTGTGACGGTCTCGTTATTGATATCAATCGGGTCCATATGTATTACCAGTTGAATATCTAGCTCTTCGCCGATTTTCTTTTCGCAAAGGTCGATTTGCTCGTGACACTTTACAATGTCAATATCCTGTGGTACCTCAACATGCACTGATGCAAACTGTCTACCCGGACCGTAGTTATGAATTATAAGGTCATGAATACCCACAAATTCGGGGTAAGACATTATGCTTTTTTCAATGTTTTCAATAAGTTCCTTTTCGGGTGGTGCGCCCAAGATACTGTTGAGTGTTTCTTTTGCGGTGTTAATGCCCGAAATCAGTATGAATATCGCAACCGCAATACCCATCACAGCGTCAAGATTAAAGGGTGGATTAAAGAAGTAGGTTACACCTGCCGCCAGTAAAATAACAGCGGTAGCCACAACATCGTTAAGGCAGTCTTGCGCGGTGGCTATTAGTGAATCAGATTCAATCTTCTTGCCGATTTTTCGGTTAAATAGGAACATCCAAAATTTTAAAAGAATAGAAACCGCCAAAATGATAATTGATATAAGCGAATAGGTGGGAGCGGGGGTTTGGTTTATAAGTGCGGTAACTGAAGATTTTAAAAGCTCAAAACCGACAAGCAGTATGAGAATTGCCACAATAAACGCCGACATATATTCCATTCTGCCGTGTCCGAACGGGTGGTCGCTGTCGGCGGGTTTATTTGAAAGTTTGAAGCCCACCATTGTAATAACCGAAGACCCCATATCCGAAAGATTGTTAAGACCGTCGGCAGTGATGGAAATACTGCCCACAATACTGCCTATTACAATTTTAAATACACAAAGCATTAGATTGCAAACAATGCCTGTAATACTTCCAAGATTTCCGTAATTTGCACGGACGCTATTGTCCTTAATGTTTTTGGAATCCTTTACAAAAAGTTTTACTAAAAGTTCGGTCATTACATCTTAGCCCCTTTTGAACCTTTAGAACCGAAAGAAACGCCTGATAAAATATTAGTGTCAATTGTGTAGGTTATATTATCTCGTACACGGGCTCTTTTAAATGCAAGGTCGATAAGACGGTCTAAAAGAGCGGGGTAGTTAACGCCCGTAGCTTCCCATAAATAGAAAGCGAGTGAGCCTGGGATGGTATTGATTTCGTTAGCGTAGACGGTGTTGGTGTCGCCGTCAATCATAAAGTCAATACGAACAACGCCGTTAGCACCTATAGCCTTAAATACCTTACAAGCAAGGTCACGGATTTCTTTTTCCTGTGTTTTTGTAAGTTCGGCGGGGATTTTTCTGCCAAGTGAAGCCATACCTTTGCTGCCGCCCTCTTGCTTACCGCCGCCTAAATATTTGTCTTCATAAGTTAAAATTTCGTCACTACCGATAGGCTCTTCGCAAACGCTTGCTTCACATTCGTCGCTGTCGCCCACAACCGAGCAGTTGATTTCACGAAGATTAGTAATGGCGTGTTCAACTAAAACACGGTTGGTGAAAGAGAATGCAAGCATCATAGCGTTATCAAGCTCATCTTCGGTATTTACTTTGGTAATGCCAACGCTTGAACCTAAATTTACAGGCTTTACAATAAGCGGAAAACCGATTTTTTTCTTGATGTTTTTAGTTGCTAACTGTTTGTCGGCAACATATTCCTTGGCATAAATGCAAATACAGTCAAGCACGGGAAGACCCACGTTTTTGAGCACATCCTTAAATACCGCTTTATCCATACCAACAGCCGAAGAAATAATATCACAACCAACATAGGGGATATTTAAAAATTCGAAAAGTCCCTGAATTGTGCCGTCTTCACAGTTTGTGCCGTGAACAACGGGGAACGCAACATCAATAGTGATATCTTTATTTTTACCGAAGAGCTTGTTTTCTTTCGATTTTAATAGAACTTTGTCGTCTTCACGTGTTAAATATACTTTACGGCATTTCTTTAAAAGTTCGGGTAAATTGCGGTAGTTTTCGATTTTAAAAAGGTCTTCACCTGTAAACATTTCGCCGTTTTTGGTAACATAAACGGGGGTTACATCATATTTTTGGCGGTTTACAGAACGCATTGCCTGAACTGCCGAGATTATTGAAACCTCGTGCTCAACCGAGCGGCAACCGTAAACAAAAGCAACATTTACTTTCATAAAAACTCTCCTTAATATAGATAATTATCGGGTAAATCGTTTTCAAATAAAACAACACTGTTATTATCGGCAAATTGTGAATAAATTTCCATAGCTTCTTTAAAACTTGCAGCGACATATAGGTTTTCTTGTGAATATCCGCTATCCTGTACAGCGTCCTGCATAGGCTTTGAACGGTTTTTGCCAACAAGAATTATTATATCGCAGTTTTTGGCAGCTTCTTTTCCCAATGCGTAGTTACATTCGTATTCCTTGTCACCAAGTTCTACAAGACCTGGGGTTACGATAACCTTTTTCATTCCGTCAAACGAGCCTAAAACTTTGACTGCTTCAAGGCAACCTTCGGGGTTGGAATTATAGGCATCATCAATAAGTAAAGAACCGTTTGTAAAGGGTTTCATTTCAAGTCGGTGCTCGGCGGGCTTTAAGGACGCTACCGCATACTGCAAATCCGAAACGCCAACACCTAAAGTATATGCAAGTGAAACCGCACCGATAATATCGATTATACTGTGAAGACCTAAAAGCTTGGTGGTGAATTTAATCTTTTTACTACCTAATTTGACAGTGAATTCCGAACCGTTTCTTCCGTAGGAAAGTTTTTCACCGCAAAAGTCGAACTTCTTGTCGGTACCGTAGGTGATAAAGCCTTCGCCAATGCGCTCTGCAATTTCCTTGCTATCGCCGTTTACAAATACTGCGCCGCCGTTTGCTTTAACTGCGTCTGCTAATTCAAACTTGGTGGCGAAAACATTATCGAGCGATTTAAAGGTTTCAAGGTGTTGAGGACCAACTGAAGTGATAAGTCCAAAATCGGGACTTGCGATATCGCAAATTTCTTTAATATCACCGATATTTTTAGCGCCCATTTCACAAACGAAAATTTGTGTCTGGGGTTTTAACATTGTGCGGACGGTTCTGACCACACCCATAGGTGTATTGTAACTGTGCGGAGTGCAAACAACATTGAATTTTTCACTCAAAAGTCGGGTTAAAATAAATTTTGTTGTGGTTTTTCCGTAGCTTCCTGTAATACCTATGATTTTAAGGTCTGGACGGGAAGCAAGAATTTTTTTGGCATCATCAACATAGTATTTCGAAATGCGCTTTTCTATCGGGAGAGTGATTCCCCAAAGTGTGAATGTAAGAAGCGGCGGCACATAACATAAAATGAGGCAAACAGTTATTGCAAATCTGCCAATAATTGTTGCGGGGGAAAGAATATAAAGAACTATAAGTACTAAGAAAAGCAAAGACGCAGTAAGATAAATACGTTTTACACGGTCGGTAAATACCAACGGTTTGATTGATTTCTTTTGAGTTTTGCGTGATTTTTTTAAGTTCTTCAAAAGGAATATAAGCGCTACTAAACAACCGATTCGGTAAAACTTTAAGAGAACGAGTGCCGAAATTATTAAGTAAAGAATCGCATCTTTAAGTAAGGCTTTGTTATAGTTGCCCTTAAGCCACCCAAAATAGCGAGATGGGTAATACGAGTTTTGCTGAAGCATTTGTAAATGCAGTGTGAGTGAAAAAATGGCACATAAAGATGAAATAATTAAAAGTGCGATTAAGTAGATATTCATTAAAACAACCTCTATTTTATAAAACTGTTTATAATGGCGTGGGCTTCGAACGGGCGCTCAAGAAAAGAAAAATGCCCTGCACCTTTTATGACACATAAGCCGCAGTCTTTAATACTGCTTTCAATTATTTTAGCGTCCGAAAGCGGTGTTGCGGTGTCGTTTTCGCCCCAAATTAGAAGTGTGGGGCAAGAGATTTTGTGGAGTATGTCTCGCAAATCAGTGTTAACGAGTGAAACCAGGGTTTGCCGTAATACAAGGGGAGCGGCATTATAGTCAGCCGAGCCGTAGTAATTTCGTGCTTTTTCGAGCAGTCCACCCGAAAAGCTTTTAATAACAGGTAAAGTTAATATGCTTTTTATAATTTTGAAACTGCGGGCGCGTGCCTTTTGACGAAAACTCTTTTTAGGTATAAGACCTGCTGAATCAAGCAAAACGATTTTCGGCGGATTTACCATACCTTCGGCAACCATTTTTATAGTAACCCTGCCACCATGAGAATGGCCGAACATTATTGGGTTTTCTATTTTTAAGGCTTTCATAAATTTTAAAACAAGATTGCAGTAATCATCTAAATTCCAAGGGGTTTTCATTGTGTCAGAATTTCCGCAACCTGGGAAGTTTAAAGCAATAACTCTATGGCGGTTTTTAAGGGTGTTTATAATACCTCGGTAGGTGTCAAATGAAGCACCCCAACCGTGAAGCAAAAGTACGGGATAACCCTCGCCCTCTTCACAGTATTCAATCTTTAGACCGTCTATATCCAAAAACACATTTTTCACCGCCTATATATAATTATATTTATTATAACAAATAATAATATAAAATAGAAGTACTTTTTTCAAAATTCGCATAAAAAAATAAAAGTCGGCAAAAGCCGACTTTTACTATGTGTGGTTTATTCAGTTCTAAGTGCTATTACGGGGTCTTTTTTAGCGGCGCTACGGGAGGGTATAAGTCCCGAAAGCATAGTGAGAAGTACGCTGATTATTACAAGGATTATTCCAACAGGTAAGGGAAGAATAGCATTAAGATTGCCAATGCCTGTAAGGTGATGCAAAATCATATTTATCGGGATACACAAAAGATAGGTTATAATAACACCCAAAGCGCCCGAAGTGAAGCCTATAATCACCGTTTCGGCATTAAACATGGTTGAAACATTGCGTTTTGAAGCGCCAATGGCACGTAAAATACCGATTTCTTTTGTTCTTTCCTGTACCGAAATCAAGGTGATGACGCCGATCATAATTGAAGATACCACGAGCGATACCGCAACAAAGGCTATGAGAACATAGGTGATGGCGTTGATTATGGTAGTGATGGAAGACATCATAATTCCTACATAATCAGTATAGGTGATTTTTGAAAGTTCCTCAACACCGTCGTTATATTCGGCAATAGCCGCCTCGATTATATCCTTATCCTCGAATGTGGTGGCATAGAGATTTATGCTTGACGGGGTATCGAGCATTACATATCCAAGCTCACGCATATTTGCTTCATAAGAAGAATCGGAAAATTCCAAAACCTCGTCATAATAAAGGGCGCATTGCTCGGTTGTGAAGCTTGATTTTTGGTTATCCAAAGCCAATGATAACTGTTCGCTTGGCATAAGGCTTAACTGCGCCATTACACCCTTTGCATATTCCGCCTTATATTGTTCTTCGAGTATAGATGAGAAAATTTCTTTCAAATCATCCTCTTTCATTGAGGACAAATAAGAATTCATTTCGTTCTCATTCATACCTGTTTGCGCTGATAAAACGGGGGACAAGGTTTTTTCGATATCTTCTCGCTTCATACCCTTTAAGGTGTTTGAAACGAATTTTTCAACATCCTCTTTTGCGGGAACACACATAATCTTAACATAAGTTTCCGCTTTTTCTGATTTATCAAGGGAATTGAGATATTTTTTAAATTCTTGCTGTTTTTCCTCATTGGTAAGATTTGTGCTGTTTTCACTAAAGGGAAGCTTTGTGAAAATATCGGTTTCGGGATTTTCCTTTTGCGCTTTTATTGCTACAGAATTATTCGCTTTTCCCACAACATATTCGGTAAGGTCCTTTGTGTAGGCGATAGAGCCTGTAAGCATTGTTGAAACAGCATCTTCATTCGGGCGGATAATACCTGTTACTTTAAGTTCTATGCCGTTGTCGTAAAGATATTTAAGACCTGCTTTTGTATCTCTAAGGTCGGTATAAATACCTGTTTTTTCGTCCAATGTGTAGCAGTCGGAATTGAGGATAACCCTGAATTCGTTATCGCAAATTTCCTCATAAGACCAGCTTTTGCTTTCGTATTTGATTTCTTCCTGATTGATAGCGGCTTGGGTAAGTTTGTCGATTTCTTCTTTAGATTTAAGTCCCAAAGAGTAAAGCGCCATATCGTCAAGCTCGTTATTTTCGTCAAGAACCAAAACGATTTCGTTGTAATCGTTTGGCCAAGAACCGTAAACCATATCGTATTGCTTTTTGATAAGCGGGTTAATAAGTTCGCCGTTTTCGCCCGAAAGCATTTCTTGCCAGAGGTTCATACCGCCCATTGGCATCATAGCGCCGGACATTCCTGTGCTTGCCTGCATATCAACGATTGTCGTCATATCCATTCCAAAGTGTTCAAGCAAAATTTCTTGCATAAGCTCTTCGCTGTCAGAACGGATAATATCGCCGTCAATGTTTTCGGTGTATACCAACAAATCAAAATCGTAGGTGTAGGAAACGCCGTTTATTGCGGTTTTCAGTTCCTCGTTAGTGCTGTCCTTCGCCAACTGATTTTCAAGATAGGTTTTAAAGGATTTAAGGTCGTTTTTATTGGTTTCGGCAGTATTTAAGGCGTTAAGCATATCATAAACCATTGATTTTTGGTAAACCGCATCTTTTTCGTGGCTTTTACCCGAATGCGCAGTGCCTATAAAGGTTTCAAGTAGTGACGAAATATCCATTGACTGATTTTCAAGGGTAATTGGGTAGGAGGCGAGAGTGTCTTCCTGCACCATATCAATATAGCTGGTCATACCTTGAGAAACCGCAAAAATAAGGGCGATACCGATAATGCCGATGCTTCCCGCAAAGGAGGTTAAAATTGTTCGTCCCTTTTTGGTGAATAAATTTTTAAGCGAAAGTGAAAACGATGTCGCAAGTGACATTGAAGGCATTTTTTCACGCTTTTTCTTGCTTGGTTTATCTTCCAAAGGCTCGAATTCTTTTAATTCTTCTTCACTTAACGGTTTGCTGTCGCTTGTTACAATACCGTCGAGCATACGGATTATTCGGGTTGAATATTTTTCGGCAAGCTCGGGGTTGTGGGTTACCATTATTACAAGGCGGTCTTTAGAAATTTCCTTTAAAATTTCCATTACCTGAACACTGGTTTCGGTGTCAAGTGCGCCTGTGGGCTCGTCGGCTAAAATAATGTCAGGATTATTTACAATAGCACGTGCAATAGCAACACGTTGCATTTGTCCGCCCGACATTTCGCTCGGTTTCTTTTTCAGCTGGTCGCCAAGACCTACCTTTTCAAGCGCTTCCTTTGCTCTTTTTTTGCGTTCTTTACGGGACACACCCGAAAGGGAGAGCGCAAGTTCAACATTTTGCAAGACTGATTGGTGGGGGATAAGGTTATAGCTTTGGAATACAAAGCCTACCGAATGGTTGCGGTAGTTATCCCAGTCTCTATCCTTAAAGTGTTTTGTGGATACACCGTTTATAAATAAATCACCGCTTGAATATTTATCAAGTCCGCCGATTATATTGAGAAGTGTGGTTTTTCCGCAACCCGATTGACCGAGAACCGATACAAATTCTGATTTTCGGAAGCTTAAATCAACGCCTTTGAGCGCTTGGACCTTTGTGTTGCCTGTTATATAATCTTTTTTGATGCCCGCAAGTTTTAGCATTTGTCATTTCCTTCCATATAACGTATATATTTATTATATTAATAAACCTGAATTTTTCAATACAAAGCGTTATTTATTAAGAAAAAATTTACATTTTTGTGATATTTAAAAAATAATTGATAATTTGGTTTAAAGGTGCTATAATTATTGTGAATAATAATGTTTGCGGAGGAGATGGGATTTTTTGGACTTAAAGAAGACCGCAAAAAATGTACAAAAATACATAAAAAAGATTTCCTGGTATGCAATGCGTTATTTGAAAGAGGCTTATATTTGGGTAAAAGGTCTTTCAAAGCAGGAACTTAAAAATTATTCATTAAATTTGGTATCCGCTCTTTTGATATTGGCGGTGTTTTTCACTACCCTTTTTACAAACGGCGCTAATTACGATGGCTTTGATTTGTTTTCTTCCCGCAAGATTGCCGAGAATATACGGAATCTTGAGCTTAATATGACCACGGTTATATACGCCCAAAATTCCAAGGGTGAGTGGGAAGAATATAAGCGTGTTCACGGTGATGAAAACCGAATTTGGATTTCGCTTAATAAAATCCCTAAAAAATTGCAAAATGCCTTTATTGCTATTGAGGATGAAGATTTCGAAAAGCATCACGGAGTTGATTGGCAACGCACTATAATGGCAGTTGCAAACCAAGTTTTGAAGTTTAGTGAGGTTGATTTCGGCGCTTCGACAATAACCCAACAGCTTGTAAAAAATATCACTTCAGATAAGGCGAAGGTTTACAAGCGAAAAGTCAGGGAAATATGCAGAGCGCTTCTCATTGAAGATGAACTTTCAAAGGACGAAATTCTGGAAGCATATCTTAACACAATAGCTTTGGGTAACGGTATTAACGGCGTACAGGTTGCCGCCAATTACTATTTCAATAAAGAAGTTAAAGACCTGACTTTAGCGGAGTGTGCGGCTATAGCGGCGATAACTAAAAATCCTTCAAGATATAACCCTGTTACCAATATGGAAGAAAATACCGCCCGAAGAAGAGTGGTTATCAAAAAGATGTATGACCTTGGGTATATATCTTATGAAGAATGCCAAAAGGCATATTATGAAGAAATCAAGCTTGATTTTTCGCAAAAAGAAACCCTTGACAGCGAAATAAACGACTATTTTGTAGACACCTTAATTGAAGATGTTATTGATGATTTGGCTGTCAAGTATAATTGTGATAAAGAAATCGCCTCCCAAATGTTCTATAACGGCGGATTTAAGATTTATTCCACAGTAAATCCATCTATACAGAATATTATGGAAGAAACTTACAGCAAAGAAAGCAGATATTTTTACGAAATGCGTAAAAATGATGAGGGCGAAAACGAAAGAGTACAGTCCGCAATGACCATTATGGACTATAGCGGTCATATTGTAGGAATTGTGGGCGGTGCAGGTGAAAAGACTGTTAACCGAGGTTTAAATAGAGCCTATAATGTTCCGCGTCAGCCAGGTTCTACCATGAAGCCTTTGGGCGTTTATTCACTTGTTATTGAAAATGATATTGCGGGTTACACAACAACCGTTCTTGATGAACCGGTGAAGCATTATTATCCAGATGGAAAATCCGGTCCGCGTGAATGGTTTGGGAATTACATGGGCAAGGTTCCGCTTAATTATGCTTTACGCCATTCAATGAATGCGGTTCCTGTAAGACTGCTCGAAAAGGTTGGAATAGAAGAATCATATAAATTTTTGACCAAAAATCTTAATTTTAAGCATTTGGTTGAACAAGATAAAAATGCTTCGTCTTTGGCGCTTGGCGGTTGCACTTACGGTATAACCCCCACAGAATCTGCCGCAGCATTTGCAATTTTTGGTAATGGTGGTATGTATTATGAGCCGACAACCTATTATAAAATCGTTGATATAAACGGTAAAACAATTCTTGAGCAGAATAAAAAAGGCAAAAGAGCAATCGGTGAAGATACCGCAACTATTATGAACCATTTACTTCGTGAGGTTGTTTATAAAGAGGGCGGTACAGGACGTACTGTTGCAGGCTTTAATTACAAAATGAAGGCCTATGCAAAAACAGGTACCTCCAGTGATACAAAGGATTCGTGGTTGGTTGCAGGAACGCCTTATTATGTAGGCTCTGTATGGTATGGTTTTGACCATAACCAACGTGTTTACAACACAAGCGCCGCTAAAAGCATCTGGCGTGATATTATGCGTGAAATTCATAAAGATTTGGAAGTCAAGGAATTTGAAAACAGCGAGGATGTTTACCGCAAGGGAGACGCCTACTATAAAAACGGCACCACCCCAGGTGAGATTTTGGCGGAAGAGGATTATTTAATTCCCGAAGAAAGTGAAGAAAGTTCGGTTTCTTCTGAAGTATCATCTGTGGTGGAAAGCAGTAAGCCTGAACTTACAGATAGCACAGTGACTGATAGTTCTTCTACTGATGAAAGCTCGTCAGAGCCTTCCAGTGATGAAAGCGGTTCTTCAAGCAGTGAAGATGAAAATTCGGGCGAAAGTTCGGAAGATAGCTCTGATACAGACTCAAGCGATAATTCAGAGAGTACAGGAGCAGATAGTTCCACAGAAGAAAGTGGTTCACAACCCACGCAAAGTGATGCCCTTAATACATCAAGTTCATAAATTGTAAAAACACCCGTATTTTGTATAAATATGGGTGTTTTTTTGCGCTTTTGTATTTGACAAAGCTTATTATATATAATATAATATATAAGTTAAACTATATAGAGAGAAGTTTTTGAATGGCAAAGATTGAAAATCTCAGAAATGTTGCTATAATCGCTCACGTTGACCACGGTAAGACAACACTTGATGACCAACTTTTAAAGCAAAGCGGTACTTTCCGTGAAAATGAGAGTGTTGACGAACGTGTGATGGACTCTAGCGATTTGGAAAGAGAACGTGGCATAACTATTTTATCTAAAAACACAAGTGTTATGTATGGCGATATTAAGATAAATATTGTTGATACCCCAGGGCATGCTGATTTTGGCGGTGAAGTGGAACGTATTTTGCAGATGGTTGACGGCGTACTTTTGCTTGTTGATGCATTTGAAGGTTGTATGCCACAAACCCGTTTTGTGCTTAAAAAAGCATTGGCACTTGGTAAAAAGGCTGTGGTTGTTGTTAATAAAATTGACAGACCAATGGCTAGACCTTATGAGGTTGTTGATGAAGTGCTTGATTTGTTTATAGAATTAGGCGCTGATGAAGACCAGATTGAATTCCCTGTGGTTTTTGCTTCGGGCAGAGATGGATATGCAAGTCTTTCGCCCGATATCAAGGGAGAAGATATGCGTCCGCTCTTTGACGCTATTGTTAAAGAAATCGAAGCGCCCGAGGGTGATACCAAGGGTCCACTTCAGGTATTGTTTACAAATATCGAATATGACGAATACCTTGGCAGAATTGGTGTCGGCAGAGTTATCCGTGGCACCTTGAAATCGGGACAAGCTGTGGCGCTTTGCCACAAGGACGGTACCCACCATAATCTCAAAATTGCAAAACTGTTTATGTATAAAGGCTTAAAAAGGGTAGAAGCCGAGAGTGCGACTGTGGGCGATATTATTCAGGTAGCAGGGCTTACGAACCTTGAAATCGGCGAGACCGCTTGTGCTACCGATAATATCGAGCCGTTGCCCTTTGTAAAAATAGACGAGCCTACGCTTTCTATGAACTTTATGGTTAATAACTCCCCATTTGCAGGGCGTGACGGTAAGTTTGTAACCTCCCGTAATCTTCGTGACCGCCTTTTTAAAGAGGTTATGACTAATGTAAGTCTTCGTGTTGAGGAAACAGATTCGGCAGATACCTTTAAGGTTTCTGGCAGAGGAGAACTGCATCTTTCAATTTTGATTGAAACAATGCGTCGCCAAGGCTATGAATTTCAGGTATCTCCGCCTGAGGTTATTTATAAAAAGACTCCCGAAGGTAAGCTTTTAGAACCGATTGAACTTTTGATGATTGAAGTTCCCGAAGAATATGTGGGAGCGGTTATGGAAAGACTCGGTACCCGTAAGGCAGAAATTAAGAATATGGGTACACGTGAGGGCGGAACATCTCACCTTGAATTTTTAATTCCTGCCCGTGGGCTTCTCGGTTACCGCTCACAGTTCTTAACCGATACCAACGGTAATGGAATTATGAATCACGTTTTCAACAGTTATGAAGAATATAAGGGCGATATTCAGCAGCGAACAACAGGCTCTATTATCGCTCACGAAACAGGTGAGGCCACGGGTTACGGTCTTTACAATACCCAAAGCAGAGGCAGACTGTTTATAGGTCCTTCTACCGAAGTTTATGAGGGTATGATTGTCGGCGAAAATCCAAAGAGCGAAGATATCGTTTGTAATGTCTGCAAGAAAAAACAGCTTACAAATACACGTGCTTCTGGTTCTGACGATGCATTAAGATTAGTACCGCACAGTGTGTTAAGTCTTGAGCAGTCGCTTGAGTTTATAAAGAACGACGAGCTTGTGGAAATTACGCCTAATCATATAAGACTTCGCAAGAGAATTCTAGGCAAAGAAGAAAGAATGAAATACGAATCGAAGAATAGATAATGAATTATATTATACTTGATTTAGAGTGGGACAGCACCTTTTTTGTAAAGCAAAAGCGGTTTATAAATCAGATTTTGCAAATTGGCGCTGTCAAGCTCGACAATAAATTCAATGTTATTGATACCTTTGAAGTCACAATAAAATCTTCAATTTCAAAAAGAGTGACGGGAAGATTTGCATCACTTACGGGCATTACCAACGAGGTTATGCGAAACGGTGTGCTTTTTCCAGAGGCAGTTGAAAGATACAACGCTTGGGTTGGGGAAGACACAGTCACAATGACTTGGAGCAATTCCGACCTTTATACCATAATTGAAAATGAAGATAATCTTTTGGACGGACAAAGGTTTAAAATTGAAAAATACCTTGATTTGCAAAAGTATATACAAAAAGAGATGTATCTTAAAGGATATGAGGATAAAAATCAGGTGTCTTTGTCGTTGGCGGCTGAATTTTTAGAGGTGAAAACCGATGATATCGATTTCCACACCGCTAAAGATGACAGTTTGGTTTGCGCATATCTTTTGAAAAAGTGTTACAACAAAGAACGTTTCGAGCCACTTATAAAGGATACTTCTAACCCTGAATTTTTCAAAAGGCTTAAATTCAGAAGTTATTGCATTTCAAATCTAAAAGACGGGAATATTGATAAAAAATATCTCGAATTTAAGTGCCCTAAATGTCAGGGTAATGCAAAAAGGGTATCTAAATGGAAATACTCAAACCGTTGGTTTATGGCAAACTTCATTTGTGAGTGCGGCGAAAGGTTTAACGGGCGTGTTACCTTTAAAAAGACTTATGATGATTTAATCGTAAGACAGAAAATATGTGAATTTAAAGAAAAGAAACAAAAACAAAATCAACAGGAAGTGACGGTGTAAATTATGTCTGATACAAAACGTTCAACTTGGGGGTCTAACGCAACCTTTATTTTGGCGGCAGTAGGCTCGGCGGTAGGGCTTGGCAATGCTTGGCGTTTCCCAAACCTTGCGGCTAAACACGGCGGCGGTGCATTTTTGCTTGTTTATCTTTTAGCAATGCTTATAATTGGTATCCCGCTTTTGATGATGGAAATTTCAATCGGCAGAAAAATGCGTTCAGGTGCTCCGGGGGCGCTTCGCGGACTTAATAAAAAGTTCGAGCCTATCGGTTGGGCTGCAACTTCAAACGCTTTTGTAATAGTTACATACTATGCTGTTGTGTTTGCTTGGGTTATTATGATGGCAGTCTTTTCATTCAAGTTTTTTGATATGACCGGTAATAATGAAGCTGCAAGCGGTCTTTGGGCAACACTTATTAAAACCACAGGCACAATTAAAGGCTTTGATACTGTTTCAGTTCCTGTTGTAATTTGCCTTTTAGTTGCTTGGGGACTTATTTATTACTGCATCCGTAACGGCACAAAGAGTGTGGATAAGATTATCAAATATCTGGTTTTCTTGCCGGTTATATGCCTTGCAATTATGCTTATAAAAGGTGTAACAATGGAAGGTGCTATGGCGGGCCTTGCAAAGTTCTTTATACCTGATTTCACAGCACTTTCTGACCCGATGCTTTGGGTTGATGCTATTGGACAGGTGTTTTATTCAATGTCGGTTATGATGGCAATTATGATTGCCTATGGATCATTCCTTAATGATGACAGCAACATTGCACGTGACGGTATGATAATCGCCTTTAGTGATTTGGCGGTAAGTCTTTTATCGGGTGCGGTAATGTTTACCACTATGTACGGTACAGGGCTTGAGGATGTATTGGCTCAAAAATCAGGTCCCGGACTTGCTTTCGGTGTTTATCCGACAGCTATTGTAAATCTTTCTGGTAGCGGTGTGTTTAATGCCATATTTGCTTTTATTTTCTATTTCTGTCTTTGTACTCTGGCTATTGATTCGGCTTTCTCTTTGGTTGAGGGTATATCAACCGCATTTTCTGATAAGTTCGGTACTGACAAAAAGAAGACCACTATTACAATTTGTGTTATCGCCGGTATAATTTCTTTGATTTATACTACAGGCGCAGGTCTGGCAGTGCTTGATATAGTTGATAACTGGTGTAACAGCTTTACACTTATCCTTATTGGTGTTGTTGAGACAATTGCTATTGGTTGGTTCTTTAAGACAAGCAAGATTGTAAAAGAAATTAACCGCAATACCAAAAAGTTTAAAATGCCTAAAGTTTGGTTTAATTTAGCGGTTAAGGTAGTCGCTCCTGTTGCATTGAGTGTTCTCTTTATTTGGAATATAGTAGATCTTTTTGTTAATAAAGGCGGTATCTATGGCGCAGCCGATGGATATAATGCTGTTTCAAATATTTTAGCAGGATGGGTAGTATTCGGTCTTTGTATGTTAAGCGGGTTCATTATAGCTCGTTTTAAGACTAAAAATGCATCTTGTGAAGAGAATAAATGGGACGATTGATTAGTTTGTTGTTAAATTTGCATAAAAATGCATAAATATTCCGTTAAGTTATGGTAAATATCGAGAAAATATAGAAATTACTTGCATATTTATTCAAAATATGGTATTATTTATGCATAAAATACGTGAAACAAATGCATATTGTGCATACGGAGGTAAACTTTATGAATAAAAAAGAAATTAAAAAGGTTGTACTCGCTTATTCGGGCGGTCTTGATACTTCGATTATCATTCCGTGGCTTAAGGAAAATTATAATAATCCTGAAATTATTGCTGTATCGGGTAATGTGGGTCAAGCTGACGAGCTGGAAGGTCTTGAAGAAAAGGCTATAAAGACAGGCGCTTCAAAGATTTACATAGAAGACCTTACAAAAGAATTTTTGGACGATTATGTGTTCCCCTGTGTTCAGGCAGGCGCACTTTATGAAGATTATCTTTTGGGCACCGCTTTTGCACGTCCCCCAATAGCTAAAAGAATTGCTGAAATTGCTTTGGCTGAAGGCGCAGATGCTATCTGCCACGGATGCACAGGTAAGGGTAATGACCAGGTTCGTTTTGAACTTGCTATTAAAGCCTTTGCTCCTGATATGACAATTATCGCTCCTTGGCGTGAATGGGATATTAAATCCAGAGAAGAAGAAATTGAATATGCCGAAGCGCATAATGTTCCGCTTAAAATTAACCGCGAAACAAATTATTCAAAGGATAAGAACATCTGGCACTTGTCACACGAAGGTCTTGACCTTGAAGACCCAAAAAACGAACCTCTTTATAACAAGCCAGGCTTTCTTGAAATGGGCGTTTCTCCCGAAATGGCACCAGATAAGCCAACCTATGTTACAATTCATTTTGAAAAGGGTATCCCCACCGCTATTGACGGCAAAGAAATGGATTCTATTGGTATTGTTTCAACCCTTAATAAATTGGGCGGTGAAAACGGTATCGGTCTTTTGGATATTGTGGAAAACCGTCTTGTGGGTATGAAGTGCCGTGGTGTTTATGAAACTCCAGGCGGTGCTATTCTTTACAAAGCGCACAATGTTTTGGAAACTATCTGTCTTGATAAGGATACCGCTCATTATAAGGCTTTGGTAGCACAAAAGTTGGCAGAAAATGTTTATAATGCACTTTGGTTTACACCTTTAACACAGGCAATTCTTGCTTTTGTTAAGGAAACACAAAAGACAGTTACAGGTGACGTTACCTTAAAGCTTTACAAGGGTAATATGATTAACGCAGGTGTTTCTTCACCTTATTCACTTTACGACCCTGAAATCGCAACCTTTGACGAGGATGAGGTTTACGACCAAAGCGACGCTACAGGTTTTATTAACCTTTATGGCCTTGCAACAAAGGTTAATGCTAAAATGAAGGCTAAAAACGGCTTGAAATAATTATACTTTAAAAATCGCTCACAGTGCCAAATGGTACTGTGGACGATTTTGTCGCAAAATAGATATCAGTATTTTGCTGAAAGGAAGACTCTTTGATGGAAAAAATGTGGGCTGGCAGATTCG
>JAFYLF010000008.1 GCA_017537195.1 Clostridia bacterium | reverse complement strand
GTTTTTCTTTAAGAATAACTCTTGAAAGGAAAACCGAGAACACACAATAAGCCGAAATCATAGGAGCAGCAACTGCAGGGTTTCCGTACTTGGGACCAAGCGCATATATATATGCAAACTGTCCTGCTGTTTCACAACAAGCACCAATCCACTTTGGAGCATCGTATTTCTTGTCGAACTTTTCTTTTTTGATAACATATACATAAATAAAACAAATAACTGCCATTATAAAGAACGTATATTCATAAGCGATGTTGCCTGAATCTTCATTTACTTTGCCGGTATCCAACAATAAAGCATCGGCGAAAGTGCCTAAACCGTCAAGCAAAGCATATAAAAATGGAAAAACAAGTGCGATAAAACTAATACGGTATTTTTTGTTTTCTTTTTTGGCGGAAAGTTCTTTAACTTCTTCATCGACATTCTTTTCGACAAATGCAAGAGCAATAACACCAACAATTACAAATATCATACCCAACCAAGTAATAGCGTCGGGCATTTGATCAGCGCCAAGAAAAACAAGACAAAGAATACACGCAATAGCACCCGAAGAATTGCAAATTGGCGAACCGATTGAAAGCATTATGTAACGAAGACCCACATACCCCAAAATCATTGATGTAATGTAGCAAAAGGTTGCAGGTAAATAATTTATAAAGTCTATCGGCTCAAATTTTGTGCCTGTAAGTATTGAAACAGTTGCATGAATACCCATTACAGTACCAACAGCAATAACTATTTTCCAATGACTGTATTTATCGGTAGATTTTGAACCCATTTTTGAAAAAAGGTCACTTCCACCCCAAAAAACTATAGCTATTAAAGATAAAATAAACCACATAAAAATATTCCTTTCATAATTTACAAATTAATGTTTGCAAATTATGTTTGGCGGTGGTCTGCGGCGAAACGCCCTGTTGGGCAATATTTTTTTAAGTCTTTTTGTCATAAATTAATCCGTCAACTTATTAGCAAATTCGCAAAGTTCTTTGTCGCTGTAAAATTCAATTGTAAGTTTACCCTTACCCTTGCCGGTTGAAACAATTTTAACCTTGCGGTGAAGTTCACTGCGAAGAGACAATTCAACCTCGCTGTAAAGTTTATTCTTTTCTTGTTTCTTTGCGGCTTTGGCGGGTTTTTTAGCGAGTTGAGCCATTCTTTCCAGGTCACGAACTGAAGCGCCTTCCTGCGCGGCTGAGAGCATTTTCTGACGAAGTTCGGCATCCTCTACTGTTATAAGCGTTCTTGCGTGACCTGCGGTAATTTCGCCAACACGCAATGCGAAAAGTTCGTCTTCGTTAAGATTTAAAAGGCGAAGAGCATTAGTAACCGCTGTGCGTGATTTGCCCATACGAACAGCAACTTCTTCTTGTGTTAAACCAAAAGCATCAATAAGCGAACGATAACCAAACGCTTCTTCAACAGGGTTTAAATCTTCACGCTGCAAGTTTTCAATAAGCGCAATTTCCATAAGCTCTTGCTGTGAAGCGTCTTTAATTATAACAGGCACTTCCATAAGCCCTGCTATTCGGCAAGCACGCCAACGCCTTTCACCAGCAACTATACTATATCTTCCGCTTGATAAAGGTGTGACCACAATAGGTTGTATCAAACC
The DNA here is from genome assembly GCA_017537195.1 of Clostridia bacterium. Taxonomy (GTDB): domain Bacteria; phylum Bacillota; class Clostridia; order Oscillospirales; family Acutalibacteraceae; genus UBA737. The sequence continues at coordinate 370 of JAFYLF010000008.1, read as the reverse complement.
GTGTTGTGCAATGCTATCAGCGAGTTCTGAAACCGCATCATCGTCGAAATCCTTACGGGGTTGGTCACGATTTGGTTCAATATCGTTTATATTTAAAGTAAGTGCGCCGTTTTGCTCGGTAGCATTTTCATTAAAAAGTGTATCAAGCCCACGGCCAAGTCCACGATTTTTTACTGCCATAATTTACACTCTCCTACTTTTCTTTAAAAATTCTTTTGCAAGGTCATTATATGCTGCCGCACCTTTAGAACGCTTGTCATAATATTGTATCGGCATACCAAAGGATGGTGCTTCTGACAAACGAACAGCACGCGGAATTGCGGTTTTATAAAGCTTGTCCGCAAAATACTTTTTGATTTCGCCCACAACC
>JAFYLF010000062.1 GCA_017537195.1 Clostridia bacterium | reverse complement strand
TATTTTAGGTTCAGAGAGGAATTCCGTTTGCCGCGGTTCGGGACGGGCGAAAGATATGGGCAGTCCGTTTCCAAAAGGAGCTTATCAAGGGGGACTTCTTTTGCTACATCTACGGCGTTTTTAGCGTTTTTATTTGCTGAAACTGAAAGCAAACTGATTTATATTTGCTTTTTCGGTTTCTACCCAATTATTAAATGCCTTATTGAAAAATTAAGAAAAACTGTTGTTGAATGGATATTAAAGTTTTCGGTTTTTAATTTTTGTGTAGTTTCGCTATATTTCCTTTTTGCTGAAGTTTTGATGCTCTCTTTTGAAGATTTGGGGAAATTTGCAGAATACGGCACTCTGGTTTTGTTATTACTCGGCAATATTGTTTTTGTGGTTTATGATATTGCTTTCTCTCGCCTTGCGGTTACTTATATTGATAGAATACATCCTAAAATCGAAAAACTTCTGAAATAAGGTTAATTATGAATTTTGAAATTATAAATCTTGAATCAGTTTCATCAACTAACGATTATTTAAAACAGTTAGCAAAAGGCGGAGCAAAAGAAAACACTGTTGTTATAGCAAATAACCAAACCAACGGAAAAGGCACAAAAGGCCGTTCTTTTGTGTCTCAAAACGGCGGTGTATATTTAAGCGTTCTTGTAAAACCTAAACTTCAAGGTTTTGATGCCACTTTGATAACATCTGCAACTGCGGTTGCGGTGAGTGATGCAATAAACGAAATCAGCGGTAAGGATGCTCAAATTAAATGGGTAAATGATGTATATCTTGATAATAAAAAAGTTTCGGGAATTCTTTGTGAATCGGTTATAATAAACGGTGAAATTGCCTTTATTATTGTAGGCATTGGAGTTAATCTCTTTAAACCTGAAAACGATTTTCCGCCCGAAATTAAAGATATTGCAACCTATGTTTTGGAGCTTGAAAACCCTGAAATTAAAGAAAAATTTATAGAAATTTTAATAAACAACTTTTTCAAATATTTTGAAGATTTAGAAAACAAATCTTTTTTACAAAAATACCGAGATAAAAATCTTGTTACAGGTAGAGAAATCACTGTAATTTCGTCAACCGGTGAAAGAAAAGGCAGAGCGCTTTTGATAGATGACAATTGCCGACTTTTAGTAGAATATCCCGATAAAACACTGGAGTATTTATCTTCTGGAGAAGTATCCATAAAAACATAAATTAATCCGCTAATCAAATTATTGATTGGCGGATTTTGTTTTTTGATTAAAAAACGGCAAATTGCCTATAATATTGTTATTATTTACTTGACAACGGCGTATAAAAAATAGTAATATATTATAAGATATATATTAAAAGGGAAATTCTACCTAAATTTTAGAATTTGAGTTTACATATAATTTTTAAACGGAGGAAATATATGAGCGAAAAAAACGTTAAAAAAGACGTGAAAAAGCAAACCAAACAATTCAAAAACAGTAAGAATAATAACAAAGCTCATCAAACAAAGAAACAAGTTAATTATAAATCAAAAAATTCTAAACCGAAAACACCAAAACTCCCAATTAAAATCATTCCTTTGGGTGGTCTTTTGGAAATCGGAAAAAACATTACACTTTATGAATATGACGGGGATATGCTTCTTGTTGACTGCGGTATGGCTTTTCCCGACGAAGAGATGCCGGGTATCGATATTGTAATTCCCGATTTTTCGTATATTCTTGAAAATAAAGATAAAATCAAAGGTTTGGTTGTAACCCACGGTCACGAAGACCATATCGGCGCAATACCGTATCTTTTAAGAGAATTTAATGTGCCGATTTACGCTACTCGGCTTACAGTCGGTCTTATTGAGGGTAAGCTTAAAGAACACAGGCTTCTCGATAGAGCTCACCTTAATACAGTAAAACCAGGTGAGATTGTGAATTTGGGAAAATTCGATGTGGAGTTTATCCATGTTAACCATTCAATTCCCGACGCAGTGGCTTTTGCTATTAAAACGGGTGCGGGAACTGTTGTTCATATGGGCGACTTCAAGATTGACACAACACCTATTGATGATTTTGTAATCGACTTTAGCAGATTTGCAGAGCTTGGTAAAAAAGGAGTTCTTGCAATGCTTTCTGATTCGACAAATGCCGAAAGACCTGGGTATACATCTTCTGAAAAATTGGTTGGCGGATCCTTTTCTAATCTTTTTAAAAAGGCAGAGGGCAGAAGAATTGTTGTAGCAACCTTTTCTTCAAATATTCACCGTATTCAGCAGATTATTGACGAGGCTGTGCGCTGTAACCGAAAAGTTGCAATTTCTGGTAGAAGTATGCTCAATGTTGTAAATGTAGCATCAGAACTCGGTTATTTAAAGGTTCCGAAAAATGTTCTTATTGAAATTGAAGCTATAAAAAATTTCCCGCCTGAACAGACTGTTATTATAACAACAGGCAGTCAGGGCGAACCGCTTTCCGCACTTCACAGAATGGCTTTTTCCGATCACCGTCAGGTTGCAATTATGCCTGGGGATATGATTATAATTTCTGCAACGCCAATTCCGGGTAACGAAAAGTTTGTTGACAAGGTTGTAAATGAACTTATGAAACGCGGAGCAGAGGTTGTATATGAAAGAATGTACGACGTTCACGTTTCGGGACACGCTTGTCAGGAAGAATTAAAGCTTATGATGAGCATTGTTAAGCCTAAATACTTTATTCCTGTGCACGGCGAACAAAAGCATCTTATCAAGCACAAAATGTTAGCCGAAGAAATGGGAATACCAAGCGATAATATTATAATTGGCGTTAATGGCTCTGTGATTGAGGTTTCAAAAAAGAGTATAAAATGTGAAGAAACAGTTACAGCCGGTAGAGTTTTTGTTGACGGTTTGGGTGTTGGCGATGTTGGAAGCATCGTACTTCGTGACCGTAAGCATCTATCTGATAACGGAATTATTGTTGTTGCAGTTTCTATCGATAAGGTTACAAGAGAAGTCGTAGCAGGTCCGGATATAATTTCACGCGGATTTGTTTATGTAAAAGAATCCGAAGACCTTATGAATGAAATTAATGATGTTGTTTGTGATGTTTTAGAGCGTTGTTATATTCACAATGTAAGAGATTGGTCAACAATTAAAACTAAAATTAAAGACGGCGTTTCGAGATTTTTGTTTACCAAAACAAAACGAAGCCCAATGGTTCTACCAATGATTATGGAGGTTTAAAAATGAAAGTAATTTTACTTGCAGATGTTAAAGGACACGGCAAAAAAGGTGAACTTTGCAATGTATCCGACGGCTATGCCCGTAATTTCCTTTTCCCAAAGAAGTTAGCCATCGAAGCAGACAGCACTGCTTTGAACGACCTTAAAAACCGTGAGGCTGCAGCAGCTCATCATAAAAAGGAAGAAATCGACGCTGCAAATGCTACCGCTAAACAATTAGAGGGTAAAACTGTTACCATTTCTGCTAAAGCAGGTTCTAACGGAAAGCTCTTCGGTTCGGTTACTTCAAAAGAAATCGCTACTGAAATTAAAAACAGTTTAGGTATTGAAATCGACCGCAAAAAAATGAGTGTAGCCGATATTAAAAACTTTGGCGAATACACTGCTGAAATTAAGTTATACACAGGAATCACCGCAAAAATAACTGTAAAGGTTACGGAATAATAAAATGAGTGACGAAAAACTTATATACAATCTTGATGGGGCAAAGCTTCCTTATTCGGTAGAGGCTGAACAGGCGGTTTTAGGGTCGGTTATTGTTGACCCTAAATGCCTTAATGAGATTGCGGTACAAATGAAAACTGATTATTTCTACATTCCACAGCATAAGGAAATTTATACTGCAATGTCTTCTATGTATGAATTAAGTCAGACTATCGACTTTGTATCATTGCTTGAAAAACTTAAAAAAGACGGTGTTTATGATGATGCGGGCGGTAAGGCGTATTTAACACAGTTAGTGCAAACTGTGCCTTCTTCCGCAAATGTTCTTACATATGTTGCAATTATTCGTGAACGCTACTATGCAAGAGCACTTCTTACAGCCGCACAGGGTATTATTAAAGATATTAATGAGAATACCGAAGATTCGGGTAAACTTATTGATTCGGCTGAACAGCGTATATATGAAATCCGTCAGGGCAGAGAAATAAGCGGTCTTACACACATTAAGAGCGTTATCGAAAATGAAACCTATGACCGTCTTTCAAAAATGGCTGACCCTGCTACCCGTGATGATTACATCGGTGTACCTTCGGGTATTGGTGACCTTGATAAAATGATTACAGGTCTTAATAAATCGGACCTTATAATTCTTGGCGCCCGTCCCGGTATGGGTAAAACCTCGTTTGCGCTTAATATTGCACGTAATGTTGCGGTAAATTCCAATAAAACAGTTTGTTTCTTCTCTTTGGAAATGACACGTGACCAATTAGCACAGCGTATGCTTTCAAGCGAAGCGGGTATAAAGAGCGAAAAGCTTCGCACAGGCGACCTTACTCCTGACGAATGGACAAGACTTGCCCAAGCGGGTGATAATCTTTCAAAAGCTAATATTTATTTTGATGAATCTTCGGCTATCACTGTACCCGAAATGAAAGCGAAACTTAGAAGAATGCGTCAGGTTGACTTGGTAGTAATCGACTATTTAGGTCTTATGAAATCGGCACGAGCCACCGAAAACCGTGTTCAAGAGGTTTCGGAAATCACACGAAATCTTAAAATTATGGCTAAAGAACTCAAGGTTCCTGTAATTGCTTGTGCACAGTTATCCCGTGGTACCGAAACAAAGGGTAAATCACACCGTCCTGCACTTTCCGACCTTCGTGAATCGGGCTCTATCGAGCAAGATGCGGATATCGTTTTGTTCCTTTATCGTGATACTTATTACGATAACGAAAAGAATGATGACGAGGATAGGGCAGATCCAAATAAGGCTGAATGTATTGTTGCTAAAAACCGTCATGGTGAAATTGGCACAATCGGTATGCATTGGGACGGTCAATTTACAAGATTTACTTCGGTGGATGCGTTTAGATAATGAAAGATTTAGTTTTAAAAGCCATTTCGCAATTCGGTCTATTAGAAAAGGGTGATACCATAACTGTCGCTCTTTCAGGCGGGGCAGATTCGGTAGCGCTATTGCATATTTTAAATTCATTAAAAGATGAATTAGGAATTACGGTGAATGCTGCGCATCTTAATCATTCTATTCGTGGTATAGAAGCGGATAGTGACCAAAAATTTGTTCAGGAATTTTGCGAAAAAAATAATATTGAACTTTTTTGCGAAAAGCAAGATATTCCGAAATTTGCAAAGGATAATCATATTAGTCTTGAACTAGCTGCAAGGCAACAGCGATATGAATTTTTACAGCGTGTAGCGGTCGGCAAGATTGCAACCGCACATACTGCAAGTGATAATCTTGAAACTATGATTTTCAATTTAACTCGTGGTACAGCTTTAAAGGGTCTTTGCGGTATTCCGCCAAAGCGTGATAATATCATTCGTCCTGTGATTTTTTGCACAAGGGAAGATATTGAAAAATACTGCGCGAATAACGGCTTGAATTTTGTTACCGATAGCACTAATTTATCTGACGATTATTCAAGAAATAAAATCAGGCACAATGTAATACCTGTGTTAAAGAAAATAAATCAAAATGCCGAAATTTCGGCGGTGAAAACTGCTGTTTCGTTAACGGAAGATTATGCTTTTCTTCAAAAAGAAGCAAACAATTTATTGTTTTCACTCTATAACGAAGACTCACTTTTAGTAACTGATTTTAAAAATTTAAATGAAGCGGTTGCTAAACGGGTAATTATTGAGTATTTTAGTATTTGTTACCCCGAAATATCGCTCGAAAACCAACACATAAACGAAATATATTCGGCCTGTATCGGTGAAAAATCGAAGGTAAATCTTCCGGATAATATGTACGCTGTAATTAGTAATAATCAGCTTACTGTTACCGATGGCGCATTTGAAAAGTTAAAATTTTCAGTAAAAATTACTGAAATTCAAAATGTTAATAATTTGTTCTCAAATAATCTGATTGATTGTGATAAGATAGTAGGCAAGTTAAATGTCCGTACACGAAAAGATGGCGATAAAATAAGACTTAAATGTCGCGGATATACAAAAACCCTTAAAAAACTTTTTACTGAAAATAAAATACCTTTAAATGTTCGGGAAAATTTGCCTGTTATCGCTGACGAAAAAGGTGTTGTTTGGGTTCATAATATTGGTGTAGCTGAGCGTGTTGCGGTAAGTGAAGCTACGAAAAAGATGTTAAAAATAGAAGTTTTAAGCGGAGGAAGTAAAAATGAATAAGGATTTAAAAGAAATTCTCGTAACCGAGGAAGAAATCAAAGAAATTTGCAAAAGACTTGGCAAACAAATTTCTGAAGACTACAAAGGTAAAAAGCTTTTGCTTGTAAGTGTTTTAAGAGGCGCTGTTGTTTTTTTGGCTGATCTTATGCGCGAGATTACCTGTGATTGTCAAATCGACTTTTTAGCTGTTTCTTCCTATGATGGCGCTAAAACTACAGGATGTGTTAAATTTAAAAAAGATTTAGATATAAATCCTCAAGGTTATGACATACTTATAGTTGAAGATATTTTGGATTCAGGTATAACCCTTACTTATCTTAAAGAGGTTCTTAAAGACCGCAAAGCCAATAGCATTAAGATTTGCACCTTCTTAGATAAACCCACAAACCATAAAACCGATATTACTGCTGATTATATCGGCAAAGTTGTTCCGGATGAATTTGTAGTTGGTTACGGACTTGACTACAATGAAAAATATAGAAATTTACCCTTTGTTGCAGTGCTTTCACCTGAAGTTTATGCATAAAGGAAAAGGAGAAAACTCTTGAAGAAGAATTTAAAAAATATACTTTTGTTAATTGGAATTCCGATACTCTTGCTTTTGTCAGTATCTGCTATTTCTCAATTAAATAAAAATACTGCTGAAAAAAAGTATTATGAAATTGTCAATTTAATTAAGGATAATCAGGTATCTGAATATGAACTCAATTTGTATAGCGGTCAACTGTTATATAAATTACGTTCCGACGGTGAAGTTTACCGATATACTGTAGCAGACCCCGCTATTTTCTATAACGATGTTAATGAAGCCGTTATGAAAATTAATGAGACTAATAAGGGTACAGACAATATTATTAAATTTGATTATGAGCGCGGTAGCGGTGGCGCTTGGATTGCAAAGTTACTACCTTCACTTCTTTTAGGTGGTGCACTCATTTTGTTTTTGGTTTTAATGACCAAGCGTATGGGTGCATCAATGGGTGGCGACAGAACAATGGGCTTTGGCAAATCAAAAGCTAAAAAGGCCGATAAACGCAAGAAAACCACCTTTGCCGATGTTGCGGGCGCTGATGAAGAAAAGGAAGAAATGAGTGAAATTGTTGATTTCCTCAAAGACCCTAAAAAATTCAATGAACTCGGCGCAAGAATACCAAAGGGCGTTCTTTTAGTTGGCCCTCCAGGTACAGGTAAAACCCTTTTAGCTCGAGCTATTGCAGGTGAAGCCAATGTTCCTTTCTTCTCAATTTCGGGTTCCGAATTTGTAGAGCTTTATGTAGGTGTCGGCGCTTCACGTGTAAGAGATTTATTCGCTGAAGCTAAAAAAGAAGCTCCCGCTATAGTATTTATCGACGAAATAGATGCGGTTGGCCGTCAGCGTGGTACCGGTCTTGGCGGTGGTCACGATGAGCGTGAACAAACCCTTAACCAATTGCTCGTTGAAATGGACGGCTTTGGTGTAAATGAAGGTGTTATTGTTATAGCGGCTACTAACCGTCACGATGTACTTGATAAAGCGCTTTTGCGCCCGGGTCGTTTTGACCGTCAGATTGTTGTAGGTTATCCTGATGTTAAGGGCAGGGAAGAAATATTAAAAATTCATTCACGCGGCAAGCCTTTAGGACCTGATGTCGATTTAAAAACTATTGCTAAAAATTCTTCGGGCTTTACCGGTGCCGACCTTGAAAACTTGCTTAACGAAGCGGCTCTTTTGGCGGTTCGTTGCGGCAAAAAAGCTATTACCCAAGAAGAAATACAAGAAGCTACTGTAAAGGTTATAATCGGTACTGAAAAGAAATCTCATGTTGTAACCGAAAAGGATAAAATGATTACCGCTTATCACGAAGCAGGTCATGCGGTGGTATCATACTTCCTACCAACCCAAGACCCCGTTCAGCAAATTTCAATTATAAAACGCGGTATGGCGGCGGGTTATACAATGTATCTTCCCGAAGGTGAACGTGGCCATATTACTAAAAGCAAAATGCTAGAAGATATTTGTTCACTTCTTGGAGGCCGTGCGGCAGAACAACTCACTCAGGACGATATTTGCACAGGCGCTTCTAATGATATTGAACGTGCAACCGAACTCGCACGTGCCATTGTAACAAGATACGGTATGAGTGAAAAGTTGGGTCTTGTAGCATATGGAAACGACCAAAGCGAAGTATTCCTGGGTAGAGATTTTTCTTCAACGCCAAATTATTCTGAAAAAACGGCAGCTAAAATTGACGAAGAGATTGAAAATATTGTTATGACACAGTACGAAAAAGCTTTGTCAATTCTTAATAATGCTATGCCAAAACTTCATGAAACCGCAAAAGCTCTTTTTGAAAATGAAAAAATCACCGGTGAAGAGTTTGTAAATATTATGGAAAATTAACTTTTAAGGGTTATCTTTCGGGATAACTCTTAAATTTTTGCGCATAATATTTCGGGTGAAAATTTTGAAAAATTATATAAATAAGTTCTTCAAATCTTTTATAATAAGCCTTATGTGTTGTTCGGTTTTTGTGGGTGCAGGATATTATTATATAAATGCAAATTTACAGCCTGTCGAAAACGAAGCAGAGTCGGTGCCTTATTCACAGGAAAGCCCACAAAATGCTGGCGTTTTGCTTGATATAAGCGGGGACGAAACTTATTTTTATTTAGATTTTGAGAGTGAAAAACTTTATGTCACATTAAAACCCTTCGAAGATTCAGAAAATTACGGTTATTCGGTTGATTACACCATCACAACTCACTATGAAATACTATCAAACATTGTTGACTATGTTGGCGGGATTGATATGTCAGTTGACGACACAATATTAAGATGCACGGGAATTCAGGTTTGTTCAATATATCAAAGTAGCGCAAACGGGAAAATTAAGCGTGAAATAATCGAAAAAATTTGCGAAAAAATAACCGAAAATGGTGTAGCGTTAGATTTTTTTGCTAATATAATTGAAAACTCACAGACCGATTTATCAATACCCGACTGTTATTTTTGGGATGAAAAAATTCAAATTCTTTGCCGAAATTTGCAGATAATTGATTAAAATTTAAAATTAATGTTGGTTTGTCAATGATGTGTTACAAAATTAGAAAACTTCTCCGTTAGAAATAAAAGCCTTGATGTAATCAGCAGGAGATTTCCAATTAAGTGGACGCATTGGAAAATTATTGTATCTTCTGGTGTGAACAGAAAGTTG